>JABMRB010000364.1 GCA_013202865.1 Candidatus Nealsoniibacteriota bacterium
ATCCCAAATCCCAAATCCCACCCCCCCATTGTGCGATCCGGCCGTTTGACGTAGCATGACTGCCATGTTGAAACAGACAATTGGATTTATCGGTGCCGGGCAGATGGCCACGGCGTTGGCTAGCGGGTTCGTGCGGGCGGGACTGGTTTCTGCCGAGAACCTGACGGCCTGCGACCCCGTGGCTGAGGCCCGCAGTCGCTTCGTCGAGGCGGCTGGCGGCGAGGCCACCGAGGACAATGCCCGCGTCGTAGCCGGCTCGGACGTCATCTTCCTGGCGGTCAAACCGCAGCAGATGGCGGCCGTGGCGGCGGAACTGCAAGGGACGATTGGCCCGGACAAGCTCGTTGTCTCGATCGCCGCCGGGATCCGCGTTGAGACCCTGGCCCAGTGGCTCGGGGCCGACGTGCGGCTGGTCCGCGTGATGCCGAACACGCCCTGTCTGGTGGGCCACGGTGCCTGTGGGTTCTGTCTCGGTCGGCAGGCCACCGCCGAGGACGCACGGCTTGTCGAGCAATTGCTCGCTGCCGTGGGGATCGCCTACCAGGTCGACGAGAAACTGATCGACGCGGTCACGGGGCTCTCGGGCTCCGGGCCGGCGTTTGTGTATACGATCATCGAGGCGCTGAGCGATGGCGGCGTGCGGATGGGCCTGCCACGAAACATCGCCACCGCGCTGGCCGCACAAACGGTCGGCGGGGCCGCCGAGATGGTGCTGGTCACCGGCGAGCACACCGGTACGCTGAGGGACAAGGTCACCAGTCCCGGCGGGACTACGATCGCGGGGATTGAAGCCCTGGAATCGGCCGGGTTGCGAGCCGCCTTGATGTCGGCCGTGGAAGCCGCGACGCGAAGGAGTATTGAGTTGGGGGGTGGTTAGTGGGGAGTTTTCAGTTGTCAGTTGTCAGTTGTCAGTTGTCAGTTGTCAGTACCAGCCCGACTATCGGCTTCCGCCCAAATCCCAAATCCCATGTCTGCTTTTTGCACGATCGACGACAAGCACATCTTGCTGTACCGCATTGTCTGGGTCTCTGCACTGCCTCATTTCTGCGGCTCGGAGGACTGCGAGCAGGAGGGGAAGTATGAGGTCCATCTGGAAAATGGCGATGCCGTTTGGGCCGCCCAGGAGGAACGCGACGAGGTCTTGGTGACCCTCGAAGCGACGTATGGAGACGACGAGCAGTCCGAATGAACTCGCCGCCACCCACCGCACAACCGCCAGCCTTGGAGATATCCACCCATGTCGATGTTTGAGGATACCAGCTATCGCTGGCGAGAGACCTATTTGGTGCTGTTTCGTTCCGGCAACCGGCCGACGCTCACGGCGGTCGACCAGGTCCTCTCGGCCTTGGACGAACACTATGCACTGACCAACCTCAAGGCAGACGAGTCGGGCCTCTGCGAGTCGTTTACCTTACTCTCCCCCGAGGATTTCGCTGCTCTGGACGGCTGTTACACGGGCGGTCCGGAGGTGCTGGAGGAGGGCGTTGCGCTGGCCGAGGAGATGACCGCGACCGCTCGCGACACGGGTGAGAGAATCTGCGAAGAAGAGATTCGACAGTACGACGGCCGGTTCGAGGTGCTCCACTTCGAGCGGCTCGCCGAGAAATCTCAAGAGGACGACGCGGCCGAAGACATGCTCGATCCCGGCGCCCTACTACTGGTCTTAGGAGCGCTGGCCCGGCTCACCGACGGTGTGGCCGTGGACCCCCAGGCCGGAACGATCCTCTCAGACGTTGGATAAGGACGCAATGCATGCTTGCTAAAGAAATCAAACGCGGACACATCGTCAACTACAACGGCGCACCCTGCATGATCGAGACCGTCAACGTGCAGTCGCCCTCAGCTCGCGGGGCGGCCACGTTCTACAAGTTTCGCGCCCGCAACCTCTCGACCAAGCAGAAAGTCGATATCACGCTCCGCGGCGGCGAGTCGCTCGACGAGGCCGACTTCGAGCGCCGCGCGGTCAAATACATCTACTCCGACGCCGGCGAGATGCACTTTCTCGACCAGCAGGACTACAACCAGTACAGCCTGCCCAAGGAAGACCTCGAAGAGGAGGTCAAGTACATCTCCGAGGAACTCGATGGGATGCAGGCGCTGATCTACAACGACCGCTGCATCGGTGTGCAGTTGCCGCTGACCGTCGAGTTGAAGGTCACGCAGTGCGACCCCGGCATCAAAGGCGCATCGGCCACCGCCCGAACCAAACCGGCCACGCTAGAGACGGGCCTGATCGTCCAGGTCCCCGAGTATCTCACCCAAGGCGAAGTCGTCAAAGTCGACACCCGCACCGGCGAGTATCTTTCCCGAGCGTAACATATCCCCAACTAAAGGAGCTTTTGCGATGCCGATCCAATACGCCCTTTTCGAGAACAACCTCACGGCCGACCCGGACGACTACGCGGCCACGGTCCAAATCAGCGGCAGTGCCGACGGCGACGATCTGGTCCAGGACATCGTCGACCAGGGCTCGACGGTCGGCAGGCCGGACATCCTGGCGGTGACCGCCGCGTTGAAGCTGGCCTGCCAGCGGCGGGTCGAGCAGGGCCAGCGGGTGAACTATTTTGGTATGATGGACTTCTTCCCGCGGATCAAGGGCGTCTTCACCGGGGCTACCGACAGCTTCGACCCGGCGCGGCACCGCGTCGACGTCGGCGCCAACCCGGGCGGGGAACTCCGCGAGGCGGTGCAGGTCGCGGCCACCGTCGAGAAGGTCGAGGCGGTCAAGCCCGCGCCGAACCCGATCGAGTACCGCGACGTCGGCTCCGACACGACCAACGACACGATCACGGCCGGCAACATCGGCCAGCTCAGCGGCAGCCGCTTGAAGTTCGACCCGGCCGCGTCCGACGAGGGCCTTTACTTCGTGGCCACCGGCGGCGGCGACTATAAGGTATCCACCGTCCAGAAGAACAAGCCCTCGCAGCTCGTCTTCCTGGTCCCGGCCTTGGTGGACGGCACGTACCACCTGGAGGTCCGGGCCAGGATGGGCAGCGGCACGTCGGCCCGCGAGCTGCGTATCGGCCGCCTGGACGCCACGCTGTCGGCCTTCCCGCCCTCTTAAAAACGGTTCATCGGGAACTTGCGTATGTTAGGACGCCACAAAGAAGTACGGGTTCCTCTCCTCTGTTCAAACGGGTACATAAAGATCATGGGCAACATACGCTTCAGCCGGATGAACCTTAAAAACCGGCTCTCGGGCCTTTTGTATGGTAAAATGGGGCATCTAGGCAAGTTGCGTGGCAATGTGAGCCCCTAAAAAACCGTTTCCCACCTGAGATCGATTCCTGCGCCTTGCTTGGCGTAGGCGCCC
>JABMRB010000365.1 GCA_013202865.1 Candidatus Nealsoniibacteriota bacterium
CTGTACCTCGACGTGACCGGACTGGGTTGCTATCACAAGCAGGACGTGCCGCCATGGTACGATGTGTTGGAGGAGCAAGCGCGGTGGGAAGTCCAGGCTCGCTTCTGGAAAGCGGTCGCGGAGGTGTGCAAGAACAGCCCGGCCGTTTTCTGTTACGACTTGATGAACGAGCCCATTCTTCCCGGTCAGAAGCCGGAGACCCAATGGCTGACCGGAGAACTCGGCGGCAAGTTCTTCGTGCAACGCCTCACGCTCAACTTGGCGGGCCGCACACGAACCGAGGTTGCCCGCGACTGGGTTCGGCAGATGGCCTCTGCGATTCGCGAAGTAGACGACCGCCATCTGATCACCGTGGGTGTGATTCCCTGGGCGATGACGTTCAAGGGTGCAAAGCCCCTGTTCTACTCACCTGAGGTAGCCAAGCCGCTGGATTTTGTCAGCGTCCACTTCTACCCAAAGAAAGGCGACGTCGACGGTGCTCTGGCCGCGCTGAAGGTATACGAGATCGGCAAGCCGCTGGTGATCGAGGAGATGTTTCCGCTAAAGTGCAGCATCGAAGAGTTGGAGCAGTTCATCGACGGATCGCGCAAGCACGCGGACGGTTGGATCAGTTTCTACTGGGGTAAGACGATCGAAGAGAATCAGCGTAAGGGCGACTTGAAGGGGGCCTTGATCGCACAGTGGTTGCGCGCCTTCCGGTCGCGATCTCCTTACCTCTCAGGTGACTCGAAGGAAGGGGCAACGGATCGATAAGGCTGCCTTGTGGCGTGCGGCTAATCGCCCCGAGGAGCGTGTCCGCCGCTGAGCCGGGCGATCGCGCGGCGGTAATCTTCGGGCAGGTCGACGTCTTCGAGGATGCCGGGCGCGGCGGCCTCCAACTCGAAGACGTCTTGAGGATGGGCCTCGAGTAATCCGCGCAGCCCGCGACCGTCATGACGCGTGAGAATCTCGCGGCGATAATCGACACCCGCCCACACGGTCAGCTTCCCTTCCTCCCACTCGGCCGTGGCCGCCCTCGGCTCCATCGGTGCGTGCTGAACGTACGCCACTTCGTACGTCTCGCCGAGGACTTTGCTCGCGCCGGCCAGTGCCGGCCCAACCGATCCCCTCGTGCCGGGCCGGCCCGCTCTGGCATGCTCCTTGAGATGTGAGAACAACTCGTTGCTCGACGGATGCGAGATGGTCTTCCAGCTTGCCGTCTTCGCCACCGCATCGAGTGCCGCCTTGGCACGAAACGTCGACGGCGCCGCGAACCCGATAAACTCGCCATCCCGCGCCACGACGACGTCATCCATCGCGTCGGCCGCCGACAGGTCGATCGACTCGAGCGTCGCCCGGTATGAAGGCGGGCGAAGCACTTTCCCATAGAGCATCCCGCCCGTGCAATATCCGCATTGCATGGCACCCTCCTCGACGAATGCCTCCTGAACGGGATGCAGTGCATCGTCGTTGGCCAGCCCTTCGATCGTCGTGATCGCTTTCTTGTCCGCCTCACTCACGGGCATGACACAGGAGAGCACCCGGCGGCCGTCGATCAACACCGAGCACGCCCCACACTGCCCCTCGCCACAACCGTACTTGGGACCGGTCAGATCGAGATCCTCGCGGAGCACGTCCAGCAGCGACCGCTACGGGTCGGTGGTGAGGGTTTTCTCTTGCCCGTTTACCGTCAACTTAATCGTCACGTCCATAACTGGCCTCCGTCGAACTGTGAACCGACGGCATCAATGTAGACTAACGATCCACGGTTTGCCAGCCGGCTGCTCGTAGTGACCGCATAAGAAACCAAGTATTGTACCAGATGGAAACAGCCTGTTTTTGCGGGTTCATGCGGACTGTATGAGCAATGTTCGGTCTCTCGTGGGAAGTGCCATGGCAAGTCAACGCGTTCTCTTGTTGGCGATGGGAGGTCTTCTGGCGGAAAACGTCTGGAAACACATCCGCCGGTGGAGTAACGCTCGCACTGTAACCGCGAACAACGAGTGGTCATCCGATGATTGGCCTGTCGCCGCTCGTGATGAAATTCTACTTGCGAGGGGTACGCACGCCGTTGAGCTTTCCATACGTTTGAGAGTAGGTAAGTCGAAGCGACCGGCCGTAGGGTGGAACGCCCCCACCACGCCATGCACCCTGCCGCTCAGCGTTGGTCAGGCAGGATGCACCCCGAGACTCGCCCCAAAGGTATCAGAAACGGCGTCAACCAAGAAAAGGTATCAATGCCATAAATCAAAAAACCCTCGTAAGTCGTTGACTCACAAGGGTTTAGAATGTCGGGGCGAAAGGATTTGAACCTTCGGCCTCTGCGTCCCGAACGTAGCAGGTCTTTCTGTAGTCTTGACGTAACCTCCTTCACTGCTTCGACTTACCTCGCTTCCCAAAAGAGGGGGATTTGACGTAAGTAGTTTCAACGTGGATAAGCCGACTGAATAAAGTGTCCAGGGACACTTAATCCGTGTCAAGGCGCCCAGCACTTGCAGGGCTGAAAGCGACAGCCAGGACGACCCGATGATGGGGGGCCGAAAGGTCCGTGTGAAAGGATAGAGCGTCGGCTTCGGAGGCGGAGTCTTTATCCCGACCGAAAAGCCAAAAGATCGTGTGCTCACAACAGTTTACCGGAATTGGTATCTTCTGCAATCCGTTGCAAACCGTAGCAAACATGTGCGAACAATGGGGGTATTCGTGGGCGAAAAGGGGTAGTCGGGGGTAGTCGCCGATATCGAGGCCAATGTGTCCTTAGGGCAGTTGTGACTTCACGCGTTTTTTGAGATGGGTGTGCCAACGCACCCCCGCTAAGTGTGGGCCTGGCAGTAGGCTGACTATTCCGGCCTTGCGGTCGCGTCGATTCTGGCGGTCTAGCAGTCCGTCCTTTCCGGCATATGGCAGTCCTTGAGGATGTTCGAGAAACCGGTAGCGAGGTAGAATCGCTGTCTTGCCCCACGCCCACCCCCACTTTCCACCCGCCGATGGCCCTGGAAGTGGAGCGACTGAAGGGCTACCTGGGGGTGATCCCCCACTTGCTCGACGCGAAGGGCGCCATGTGGGCCGCACACTGGCTATCGCCCCGGGCGAGTTGCCCCTGCGGTTGTCCTGCGTTGAGAAGAAGCAAAACAGCGGAGAGAAAGGAACGGACCATGACCAAGAAAGAGAAGCGGGAAGTGACCGAAGACACCGCGTTGGAGATTGCCCTGCGGGATCACCCTGAGTGGCGTCGCGCGTGGGACCAGGGCGAACTCCCCGACGAAGTCGTGGGCGAAGACGGACAACCCGTGAGCCCCCAAGCCCATCTACACATCCACGCCGTAGTTGAACGTCAACTGGCCGCCGACGAACCGAAGGGCGTGGTCGCCGTCGCCAGTGAACTCCAACAACTCGGGGTCTCGCAACATGACGTGCGGCATGAAATCGGCGCCGTGATCGCGGAGCACATGTGGTACATGACGAAAGAAGGATGCCTGTTTGACGAAGGCCGCTACTTGGCGGATCTCCGGAAAGTCGTTGAGTCGCATCGCTAACGCCTGAGAACCGAGTCTGAGCTTCAAACACCTGCTTCAAGAGGAAACGGGAAATGCTATTTGCCGAAGAGGTCAGGCCGCTCTTGCTGCACGAGGACCGTCCTGTCCGCGATGCGGCGGCTGACTACTTGCATAGTAGTTGGTGCCAGGACACGTCGCTGGCGCCGATGATTCTCCGTGCCTGCCACCAATACGGCATTAACGAGAATATACATGGATTGATGGCTTGTAGCCGGTTCGTCCTGACGGAGGAGTCCTTGGACGGCGTGTTGCAGATGCTAGCCGACGTAGATGATGACGAGACCGCTTGGCGGCTTCACCGCATACTCATCCACATTCCGGTCGATGTCTTGCTACGCCGGGAGTCGGCGCTTCTCGCCACGCCGAACCTGCCCGACGAAGTGATGATCCGGATCAACCGGCGCGAGGATCTCTCGAACTGGCCGGGATCGAAGCTGTGGCAGGAACTCCAGGAGTTTGCCAATCGTTCCGAAGAGGAGAAGTACGTCGGCAAGATCGACCACGCCCATGCCGACGACCTGATCGAGGCGTTGGGTCGCCACGACGAGCCCGCCGCGGCAGCGATCTGCGAGTTGCTCCGCTCCTTCGGCGAGGACGGAGGGTGGTTGGAGATCTTTCTGGTGGATCTGGTGGGCCAACGACGGCTGAGCGAGGCCATTCCGCTGCTGGTTGATCGTCTGCGGATCGACACGGACTACCTGCGGGAACGGGTGATGGAGGCGCTCGGCCGGATCGGCGACCCCGAAGCGGTTCGTCTGATCCGAGAGACCTTCCCGAGTGAGCCGCGGCACGTCAAGAGCTACGCCTCGGGCGTCATCGGCCGGATTAAGCATCCCGACGTCGAAGAGGCAATCCTCGAACTTCTGGAAATCGAGGAAGATCCCGGCATCCGCACGATACTCTGTATGAAGTTGTGCGACATCTTCTCCGAGCGGGGCATCGAGGTCGTGCGGCGTCAGATACACTCCGGATATGACAGGATGATCGTATGCCTGGAAGATCATCTGTTGATCGTCGCCCACGTCCTGGGGGTCGCGCTGTCCGAGGCCGATACCTGGCGGGCCGAACGTGAGGAGCGGGAGCGGCAGCGGGCAGAGCGCCAGGCAGAAATGGCGGAGTTGGGTAGGCAGTACGCAGCCTTGAAGGCCCGTGGGATCGACCCGTTTGCCAAGTCGGCTGAGAATCCGAAGCCGCTGCTGAAACAGGAGTCTCCCCCGGAAAAGATAGCGCCGGTGCGGCTCGATCAGCCCAGGGTCGGCCGCAACGCCCCTTGCCCCTGTGGCAGCGGCAAGAAATTCAAGAAGTGTTGCGCCCACGAGCCTCCATAGAACAGTCAGCCTGAAACAGAAGCATGGCCCGCCGCAAGCCGAACGAACCGCCGAATGTGATGAGCCGTGGCGGACAACCGCGCGGGAATTGGAGCCTTTCTGGTGCCGGAAACGGCGCGAACTTAACTGTGAGTATAGGGACAACACGACTATGCACATGTCTTACATTGCATTGAACCGGATCGTGGAAGAACGAGCGACGCAGGACGAGTCCTACCGCCGGACCCTGGAGCAGAACCGTCATCCGCTCCTCTCGCACGGGCGCGGCATGTCGGACGACGAGCTACTGGCGAAACTCCGCCAACTCGGCTTGGACGCTCAGCGTCAGCAGATCGTGGACGGCTTTTGCCGCTTCGTTTCGGCACAGGCCATGTCGGAAGCGACGATCGCTGATGCAGGAATCGCCATACCCGACGCGGAGGTGGATTGGGTATGGATCGCCACGACTTGCCTGTGGGAACGCTGGCAGTCGGACGTGGCGAACATGGAAATGGTGGACGACAAGATGCAGGCCGGGTACGCGGCGCTCAAGGCAGGCGACACCGTGAGGGCCTGTCGGCTGTGGCTGCCAACTTGGCACGCGATCCTCGACATCATCGACCGGGCGGAAATGGGTTCACTCGATGAGTTCGACGACCGTTTCGGCGGTACACAGAGCGTGTTCAACTGGGTCCAAGACTATGAGATGGAACTGCACAACGCCGGGCTCCAGGAGGCAGAACTCTTACATGAGCGTATCTCGCTGTGCGAAACGATGCTCGATCGGTTCCCCGATGGGGAGCTATCCATCGACAGCTTCAAGACGGCGTTGGCCGAGTCGCATTTCGAGCTAGGCAACCACAATGAGGGTGAACGCCTCTTCCGCGTCTGGTTGGAGGAAACGCCGCAGTGGGGCTCGGGTTGGATTGCATGGTCAGACTGCTGCTGGCTGTTCGCCAAGCCCGAACACAAGGACGCGACACGCGCGGAACAGCTTCTCCAGGAAGGGCTAGCATTACCCGATGTCGAGAACAGGGCGCACATGCTGGAGCGGTTGCAGCTACTCTACAAGGAGACGGGTAGAGACGAGGAGGCCGAGGCCGTACGTGAGGAGATCGAGCAGGCCCGCGAGCCGAAGACCGCGACGACAGTCAAGGTCGCTCCCGACACCGTGCAAGTCAGACGGGCTTTCGATTTCGGTGACGAAGGGCTTCCACTGGAGGAACTGTCCGACCCTGTAGGGTCTTCACGTTCCGCCCACTCCATTGGCGACCGTTCCTTTGAAGGACAGCGCAAGGTGGGGCGCAACGAGCCGTGTCCATGCGGCAGTGGTAGGAAATTCAAGAAGTGTTGCGCTCGCAAGCCTCGGTAGTAAGTCGGTGTGCTCAAGGCTACGGGGGCCCCAGACGGAATGAAGCGATGGCGAAATCCCACAAGTGGACATTCAAATCCAGGTTTCGAGCAGGCGTCTATAGTTGGAAAGGCTCGTCTCTCGCCAGCAAGCGGCTAAAGGAAGCCGTCTCGGAGATCAAGAAAGTGGCTAAGTCGGATCCCGTGTTGGCCGCCGAAGGAACGGTCGGTCTCATGGAACGAATCTGGCCGGCCTTGGAGCAAGTGGATAGTTCGTCTGGGGCTCTTGGAAACGCCGTATACCGCACACTCAACACCCTTCTTCCAGTGTTGATTAGCGCCCCGGCCGATATCAAGACTCGGCGGAAATGGGCCGACCGACTCTACGAGGCCGTGTGTGACGACGGCGTTGAGTACCTGATGCCGGTCGAGGAGCGTTGGGGAGAGATTTGTGGCTTTCCGGAACTTGCAAACGAGTGGGCCGACCGCATGGTACAGTCTGTTCGCGCAGCCTGGGCAGACGAGCAACCGGGAACTTGGGTCGTTGGGGCGACCCTATGCCTTTCCTGCTTGCTGGAGACCGAACGATTCGACGAACTCGCGGAACTGCTCTCGCTACAATCGCGCCACTTTTGGCACTTTGACCAGTTCGGTGCCGAGGCCCTGGCCCGTCAAGGGAAGGTCGACGAGGCAATCGCATTCGCCGAGGACTGTCGCGACGATCGGTACGACGATACTCGGGTCATCAAGTTCTGCGAACGAATGCTCATCGAGGCCGGGCGGTCCAATGAAGCCTATCGCCGATACGCTTTGGACGCGGCACGGGCAACGACGAACCTGACTATCTTTCGCAAGGTATTCCAGAAGTATCCTGATCGCGATCCGCGGCAGATCCTTGTCGATCTGGTCGAGCATCACGGCAACCCAGGCAAATGGTTTGCCGCAGCCAAGAATTCGGGGTTCCTGGATCTCGCCACGCAGTTCGCCAGTGATTTGGGTGCAGAGCCGGCAACGCTCATCCGTGCGGCGCGGGACTTTGCGGAGAAGGAACCAGAATTTGCCGCCAATGTGGCCCTATGCGCAATTAGGCAGTTGCTAGCCGGTCGTGGCTACGAAGCCACCACGTTGGACATCCTCCAAGCCCACAACCATTTGATAACGGCAGCCATAAGCATAGGGCAAGCCGATCAAGCACGCGCCGCAGTCGAGACGCTCATCGCCCGAGGCGCCTTTCCGGGCGCCGAGGCGATGCTTGAGGCCCTGTCGGCTCAGCATCGCCGTGAGTCGTAACGTAGAGAGTCATGGAGGCCGACGGCGGCCAGGGACCGGAAAATTGTGTTGTAACGCTACGGCTCTTTCGGACTCAGCGCCTCGTGGATTGCCTAGCCAAGGATGATGTTGTCGATGTCGATCAGCTTGCAGACCGTCGGCGATTTCTCTCCGACGATGTGAAACTTGACTGTATCATCCATCGACAACGGCAACTTGATGCGCCCGAGTGAGGCTTTGCCCAACCGGCCCAAGCCCGTTAGCGCTTTGAGCAGTCCTACCATTCTGCCGCGTGTCCATCTCAGATGTATTGCCCCGTTCGTCGCCAAGATCTCTCAAACATAGACCGACGATCCGATGGTCAGCTTGAGCAGGTCACCAACGAGGACCTTTGTCCCAAACAGTCTCAGTTGGTCCCAGGTCCGGAGTCGTGAGATTGCGGATTCGATCTCTTTGAACCGCCTTGCTGACATCGAACCGTAAAGCCCTTCCTGAACGACTTCAGACGCTTCGGACTTCAGGCACAGGTCGATTACGGAGCAGAGTATCCGCTCCACTGACTTTCTTGGCGCTTGTTGATCAAGATAGCCCGGCAGGCTATTCCAAGTGATGACATCCGGATGGTTGCTGATCGAGTACGGCAATCGAAGTCGCGGATTCATGAAGATGATCTTCTGGCAGATGTGGCGCCGCAGGAAATCACCATCGAGCGCAATTCCGCTATCCCTGAGGTACTCGACAACGAGGTTCCGCTTCTCGAGGTTGTTCTCAACCAGGTTTGCGTGTGTCACGATTTCACCCGACCTTCTGACCTGTTGCCAAACGCGCCCTCGATCGATCAGTTGGCCCGACCAGTTCTTCACCTCGATCAAGTGGATCATCTTGCGTGAACACACTACGAGGTCGATTTCTCGCCTTCCGCCGCGGCGCAAGGGGACACGTCGCCCGCCCCATAGGCTCGCACCGTGGTGATTCAAGTGAGTACCAACAATCTGCTGCAGGAACGCTTCTGCCTGACGTCCCGTAGCTACCTCGGGATCTTCCACGAAAGGAAGTCGGCTAGCCAGGGTCGACCACGCCTTGAGTCGACTCAGCATACCCCCGACCGGTGAAGCTGTTGGTGCTATCGCTTGCACAGTTGTTCGCCGCGCACGGTGCTGTGCAGGCCGCCTCGGCGCTGGTGGCTTGTGACCGGCGGTGCCTCGGCCATTCGTACGCTGCCGGTTCGAGTGGAACCTCGACGATCCGTTGGACTGGTAAGTTGCCATGATTCAGGCCTCCCATTTGAAAGTGATTTGCGTGTCGACGTCCTTGCGCTGAGAATTGGCTTCCTGCCATGGAGACGGTCAATGCTGGCCGCTCTGCCGTTCAGAGGTAAATGCGAGAGTCGCGGACCGGGAGGGACACTGAAAACAGAAAAAATCCCGTTGGGCTTGGCGTAGGGCGTCGCCATGGCGAGGCAACCCGGCCTCTATGCCCCCCATTTAGGCCATCAACCTGGTGGGATTTGATAAAACTTACTCGATCACTTATACTACCCATATGGGGAGTTACTCAGTGCATGCTCGACCTACCAGGGGTGAGTGATGAGAACGCATGACTGACGAGTTCAGCCAGACCGCGCAGATACGGTGCTGTCTTGACCGGTTCAGCGCCGGGGAAGAGTCGGCTCGGGAGGAACTCGTCTCGCATGCCGGCCAGTGGCTACAGGGCCGTGTCAGGCTGATGTTGCGGTCATATCCGCATGTGCGTCGATGGGAAGAGACGGACGATTTGGTCAATCAGGCGCTGCTGCGGTTGCACCGGGCACTTGCTGAAGTGCAACCCTCCTCCGTCCAACACTTCTTGAATCTGGCAAACGCCCAGATTCGCCGAGAACTGATCGATATGGCTCGGCACTACTTCGGCGCCAAGGGCATGGGAGCCCATCACGCCACCGATGGTCTCTCGCCTGACACCGACGCCAGGCCACGATACGAGGTAGCCCAGGACACGTTCGAGCCGGCTCGAGTGTCGGAGTGGACCGAGTTCCACGAGCAGGTAGAGGCTCTCCCAGAGAAGGAGAAGGAGGTCTTCGGCCTGCGTTGGTATGACGGACTGACCTTTGCGGAAATCGGCCAGGTGCTGGAAGTGACGGATCGAACGGCGAAGCGGCGGTGGCGTTCATCGTGCGTGATGCTCTACAAGGCGATGCAAGGGGATATACCAGGAAGTTGAACAGAGCAGCTGGAGGTGGAATGCAGCCATGTCGGACGACACCAAGATCGACGAACTGCTCGACCGCTGGGAAGAACTGCGCGAACAGGGCGAGTCGATTTCACCCAAAGAACTCTGCCGTGATTGTCCAGAACTGCTTGGCGCCGTCAAGGAACAGGTATTCGCTCTTCAATGGGTTCCCTCCCCTGACACGGACGCTTCAGCACAACCTGACCAAGTGTCCTTCACAACGCAAGACATCAATGGTCGGCAAAGTCATCACGAACCCGTGCCCAAAACGCTTGGCCGGTATGAGTTGAAGCAACCCATCGGTGCTGGTGGATTTGGCCAAGTCTGGTTGGCGTACGATCCGGAACTGCGACGCGATGTGGCGATTAAGGTCCCGCGTCGCGCTCTCGTATCGTCGCCTGAAGAAATGGAGCGATTCCTGGAGGAGGCCCGGAAAGTAGCTCAGCTAAAGCATCCGAACATCGTGCCGGTTCACGACGTCGGTCAGGAGGGAGCATGTCCCTACATTGTATCGGAGTGGATCGATGGCACGGACCTCAGAAAACGCATTCGCTCTGGCCCCGTTTCCTTCGGCGAGACCCTACGAATCGTTGCTGACGTAGCCGACGCCCTACATCATGCCCATCTGCGCGATATCGTGCATCGAGACATCAAACCTGACAATATCCTTCTAGGGTCCCGAGGAGAACCCTACGTTGCCGATTTCGGTATCGCCGCTACGGAAGACGAACTACTTGCCGAAGACAATGTGGTATCGGGCACGCTGCCCTACATGTCACCGGAGCAACTCTGTGGCGAAAGCCGGCGCGTAAATGCCCGGAGCGACATCTACAGTCTGGGAGTGGTTCTATACGAACTGCTCGCAGGCCGTCTTCCCTTCAAGGCCAAGGGACTCGACGATCTCCGCAAGCAAATCCTTTCTGGCGAGCCTCGCCCTCCGCGCACGGTCGAAGATTCGATCCCACCAGAACTGGAGTCCGTCTGCCTGAGAGCCATGTCGAAGGACCCGGTTCAGCGTTACTCGACGGCTAAAGACATGGCGACCGATTTGCGCCAAGTGCAGTTGAACCAAGGTCACGGCGACCAGTTGCAGCGGGCTGCCTCAGCAACGGCCAGCAACCGCGACGGCCAGAATCGCAAGCGATTACTTGTCGGTACGACAGCGATGTTGACAGTCCTGATGGTTGCCCTAATCGGCTTGTTCGGTGACCGGTTCTGGCCACACTCGGACAATTCGCGTCCTGGAGGCTCTGCGGCCGTTCCGAGCAAGGACCATGACTCGGGAAAGACCAACGCCCGAGATGTGGTGTACAACGACAATTACTTTCAGCGACAATTACAGCATCGGAATCGACGTAAGTCTGATGGATGGACGACATTCGTTTTGTCCCAACAGCCCTCAAAACAAGGGTGAAGGGCCGCTGGGACAAAAAGAATGTCTTGAACTTACGTCACGGGGGTAATTGTCGCTGAGGCCGAAAGTAATTGTCGCCGAACAAGGCGACCCGGAACCCGGATGCCGGTGACGCGGTGCCGGTAATCCAGTTTGTCCGACGGCAACTCGCCAATGCATGCTTCCTCCTCGGCGAGTTTGGCCCGTCGCGATGCGTTGCGTTTGTCGGTCAACTGCTCGATGAACCGTTCATACTGCTCGCGGTCGGCAAAGTCGCGACTGCCTCGCAACAACAGGGCCTGGTCCACGACCGTCTTGAAATGGCCGTGCGACGATTCGATGTCGCCGTTCTCGTGCGCCTTGCGGACGTTGAACCTGCGTTGCTTCCGCGTCTTCGATCCGATCTACCTTCCAGTGGCGAATTTCCTCGTGATCCGGCGCCCACCCGATCAGGTACAGCGAGCCACGATGGTAGGTCAGCCCGTATGGATACACGTCATACGTTACAGGTTCTGTAGCTCGCAGCGACTGGTACGTAAGAAACACGGCCCGCCGGTCCTCGATACCGATCATCAACTCGTCGATCAGGTCGGCTTTCTTCGAGTAGTCGCTTGCACCGACCATCGTCTGGTGGAACATCGTGCCGAAGCGATCGACATACTTCAGTGCGTCGGTGCCCAGCGAGGCACGGACTTTCTTGAACGCCCGCTGGGATGCCTCCCAGAACACGGTGCCGGCCAGCGGTTCCATCAAATGCCGGCCGAGGTACAGCGCGATGGCTTCGTCAAACGTGAACGTCAGACCCGGTTGCGTCTTGGCGGGGTCGATACGCCACCTTTTCAGCCCGTGGTCGCCAACGGTCTCCTCCAGCGGAAAGCCGGCTTTCTGAAACGTCTCCAGGTCTCGGCGAACGGTCTTGTCGCTAACGCCCATCTCCTCGATCATCTCCGCCACGGTGGCCCCGTAGCGGCGGGCACAGAGCATCCTCAGCAAAATCCACTGGCGAACGAGCGGCGAGTCCCCTGGCATCGCTGTTTCCAATCGTCTGAGGTAACACTTAGCAACTACCCGAGCATAACCAATCTGAGTAGGATTGCAACAATCTGGACACATTGGAATCTTCAGGCGGCAGTTTTCGTTGTCTGTAGTGGGCATCTGTGCCAATTTGGCAAACAGGGGGCCCCTGCCGCCGTTCGTGGCTATTGGCCGTTGCTGAACGCCGACACGTGGCATACCACGGCATTCTCCTCGGCTGGTGGGGATCCAAGGCCCGCTTCCCTGGAAAGCAGGCGCTCCATCCTCCGACTGCCCCGAGAATACCAGCGCGCTTGGTCAGATCCCGACCAACCTGGCAAGAGATTTTCCAGGTTCTTCAGCGAGGACTGCCTCAGTAATTGCAATCCACCCGAGCGACCGGGCGTGGTTTCTCGGAAAACTGCGTGGAAACAGACGCTGAATCCTGGAATTTGAACGCGGGATGGGCGCTGGAGCCATAACCCCCCGAGTTCTATACCCAGATGACATATCCTGCCCGATCCGTGGCCTGTAGAATCTGGCACAATGAGAACCATATCCCTTCAATCCGGAAGCAACGGCAATTGTATCTACGTGGAGGCCGACGGCGTGCGGCTCCTGTTCGATGCGGGTATCAGCGGCAAACAGGCACAGCAGCGGCTTGCGCGCGTCGGACGCGATATCATGCAGGTGGATGCGGTCGTGATTTCGCATGACCACACCGACCATAGCCGGTGCATGGGAATCTTCCAGCGGAAGTTCGGGCTGCCCGTCTACGTCACCCACAAGACTCATCTCGCGGCAGCCGCGAAGTGCTCACTTGGCGAGATGTCCGACATTCACCATTTCCGAGCAGGTGAGGCACTTCGGTTCAGCAATGTGTCAGTGGAGACCATCCCCACGGCGCACGACGGGGCAGACGGCGTTGCGTTCGTTGTCGACGACGGCAGCCGTCGCCTGGGCATCCTTACCGACCTGGGACACCGCTTTGACGGCCTTGATGCTGTGATTGGCTCGCTCGACGCTGTCTTCCTGGAGAGCAACTACGACCGCGACATGCTCGTCACCGGATCGTATCCCGAGTTCCTCAAGGCCCGCATCCAAGGCCC
>JABMRB010000047.1 GCA_013202865.1 Candidatus Nealsoniibacteriota bacterium
AAATGACGAAGCACGAATGACGAATGACGAAAGGAAGAGTTGCCTCCCGCACTTCGTCATTCGTCATTTGTGCTTCGTCATTCACATGATCCCTGAGCAGCCGGGAGCGACGCACCGCGCCGCCCCGGCGCTCAGTAATAGACTCCATCGCGAAGCGCTTGCCAGGGCGGTCGACCCAGTTACCGCGATTCCCGGCCAGATTGTTGCTTCTACCCAAGGAGGGAAGGGTAGCGTCGAATTCCCGCAAACTCGACGCAAACGATGGAGTCCAGATTGGTTTGTTGTGGTTCGCTACGGCGGGTCACCTCCGGTCCTGTTTGTAGTTGATTCTGTTTGTAGTTGATTCTGTTTGTAGTTGATTCTGTTTGTAGTGACCGCATTCATGCGGTCTTTGTAATCCGGACCCGATAAATCGGGTCACTACGAACGTATCTAGGCACTGCGGCGTTTCGGATACTGTTGCAATGCTTCAACCAAACGTTCCATGGCCATCATTCGCGAGCCCTTGATCAGCACCAGGTCGCCGGGCTGTAACGTTTGCCCGAGGTGAGGCAGTGCCTCGTCAACCGTCTCGCAGCAGATCGCCCGAGCCGGCGGCATGCCGAGGCTCCGGGCACCGGCCGTCACGTATCGCGCGAACCGCCCGCAAGCGATCAGCAATTCGGCGCCGCCGGTGGCAACGATCTGTCGGCCGAGTTGAAAGTGTCGCGAGATCGCCTCGGTAGCCAGTTCTCCCATGTCGCCGGCAACCACGATGCGTCGTCCGGTGACGTCGAAATCGCGGACCAGTTCCAGTGCGGCCTGCATGGCCGTGGGGTTCGAGTTGTACGTATCGTTGATCACGGTCGCCTCGCGAATCTCGAACACTTCGCACCGCATGGGTACCGGATCGAAATTTCCCAAGGCGGCAGCGATCTCGTCGAGGTCGAAACCGAGTATCCGAGCCACGCCCACCGCCGCCAGTGCGGAGCTCAGGTGGTGGCGTCCCCAGACCGGCACGCGGAAACGGCAATCCTCTACGCGGAACGTCAGGTGTCCTTGGCCGGTATGCACGTCGGCGGCCCGTACGTGGCAGTTGTCGCCCGTACCGACCCAGGTGACCTCCGCGTGGCAACCTTCGGCAACGCTGCGCAGCCAGGGGTCGTCGCCGAGCACGGCCCGGCCGTCGGGTGGCAGCGCCGCGAGCAACTCGGCCTTGGCCCGGGCAATGCCCTGCCGGTTGCCGAATCCACCGAGGTGGGCGTCGCCGATCTGCGTGATGACACCGACCTTGGGCCGGCACAGCCCGGCCAACGCCGCGATCTCACCGGGGCGGCTGGCGCCCAGTTCCAATACGGAGTAGTCGTGGTCCGGCCGCAATGCGAACATACTCAGCGGCAGGCCCACGTGGTTGTTGTAGTTGCGCGGGCTGGCTGTGCCCGACAGGCGGGATTGCAGCACGGTGTGGATCATCTGCCGCGTGGTCGTTTTGCCGACGCTGCCGGTAACTCCGATGACGGTGCCGGTGAAATGTCGCCGCCGGTACTCGGCCCATCGTTGCAACGCCTCAGCCGTGTCATCCACTTGCACGGCCCAGTGTCCCTTGGGTGCGTCGATCGCTCGGGTCGTGACGACACCGGCGGCACCGCGGCGGAAGGCTTCGTCGGCGAAGTCGGCCCCGTCGTAGTTTGGCCCCCGCATGGCCCAGAACACCTCACCCGGCTCGACCCGACGGCTGTCGATCGCAGCCGGCCCGAGTTCCGCGTCTCGCGCAACGTCCGAAGTCAACGGGCGGCCGCCGGTCGCTCGGGTCAGGTCGTCCAGCGTGTTGGTGGAATGGGGCATTGATACTGGTTGTTTGTCGCCGTACCGGCGACCGCTAAACGTTGGGGTGTTTGTGCTGTGTTTGTCGGCGTGCCGATAGGTATCGTTTAGCCGTCGCCGGAACGGCGATGTGTTGACTCCTCCTAATTACTCACTTCCGCGTACGGTTGCACTTCATAAAGCCACTGGCTGGCCACTTCGCAATCGTCGAATGCAGTATGGTCGTCGCCGATGATTTGTTCCGTTTCGTGTCCCTTGCCGGCGATCAGCACGCAATCACCCGGCTCGGCCATCGAAAGAGCGTAACCGATGGCCTCGGCCCGATCGGGGATGATCTCTACCGGAATCGAGTTCCGAAAACCGGCCACGGTCTGCCGGATGATCGCCTCGGGGTCTTCGGTCCGCGGGTTGTCGTTGGTAACCACGGCCAGATCGGCACCGTTTTCGACGGCCCGGGCCATCAGCGGTCGCTTCTGCCGGTCGCGGTCGCCGCCGGCGCCGAACACGCAGATCAGCCGTCCGCGGGTCACTTCCCGTAGCGTTCGCAGGCTACCCTGCAAGGCGTCGGGTGTATGGGCATAGTCGACGAACACGCCGAACGGCTGCCCGCATTCGAGCCGTTCCAGCCGCCCGGGTACGTGACCGGCCGCTTCCAGCCCGCGAGCGATCGTCGGCAGATCGACGCCGTAGGTCAGCCCCACGGCCGCCGCCACCAGGCAGTTGTAGACGTGATGCTGTCCGATCATCTGCGTGCGAACCGGTACGGTCTCGGTGCCGGCGGTCAGCAGGAAGGTCTGTTCGTTGATAAGTTGCTCGATCGGGGTGGCCGTGATCTCGGCGGCCGAATGGATGCCGACCGTCAGCACGGGCCCGTCGAGTCGGCGGAGGTACTCGGTCGAGGCCGGATCGTCGGCGTTGATTACCGCAAAGGCCTCACCCGGCAGGGAGTCGAAGAGCTTTGATTTGGCCGCCCGATAGTCGCCGATGGTGGCGTGGTAGTCGAGGTGGTCGCGGGTGACGTTGGTCAGGCAGGCGGCGTCGAAGCGGACGCCCGCCACCCGGGCCTGATCGAGCGCGTGGCTGGAGACTTCCATCACGGCGTGCGAGCAGCCGTTGTGCTGCATCCGCCGCAGCCAGTCGGCCAGCACGTCGGCCGGCGGCGTGGTCCAGGCCGACTCCTCGGCCTCCTCGCCGTCGAAATATCCCACGGTGCCCAGCAGTCCGACGCGATGGGCCGCCTTGGCCAACACGCCGGCAGCCAGACAGGCGGTGGTCGTCTTGCCGTTGGTGCCGGTGATACCGACGACCTTCATGGCGTAGCTCGGGTTGCCGGCCAGCGCCTGGCAGATCCGGCCAAAGGCGTCGCGCGGGTCGGAGACGACACACACGGGCAACGCCACGTCGGACAACCGCCGACCGGCCACCACAGCGGAGCATCCCCGCGCGGCCGCCTCGGCGATGAAATCGTGGCCGTCGCAGTCTACCCCGGGCAGCGCAACAAACAGATCGCCGGGCCGCACGCGACGTGAATCGCAGGTGCAACCGGTTACCTCCATGTCGCCCGTCACCTCGACGTTTCCCGCCGCGACGAACTCGGCGCCGGGCAACAACGTACGCAGGCTGACGTGACGTCCCAAGCCGGGACACACTTGCATGGCCCTGGGCCTCCTTGCCCGTTCGTAGTGACCGCATTCATGCGGTTGAACCAGTCCAAACCCGATAAATCGGGCTACTACGAACCATTGTGAACAGTCCGGGCGAAGCATCCGTGCTCCGCACCGGCCAAGTCCGACGCACAAACCACCCGCACGGGGGGCACCCCTGCGGCCAGCGTCGGTTAAGTGGCGGCCGGATTGTCCGGATTTCCCAGAACCTGTCAAGGCGAGAATTTCAGATACACAAAGCCGCGACCGTTGGTCGCGCCCGGCGCAAATGACTGATGCAAGTATCCGCTACGAGTGACCGTTGGTCGCGACCGGTGCAATGACCGTTGGTCGCGACCGGCGCAATGACCGTTGGTCGCGACCAGCGGTCGCGGCTTTGTGAAAGCACCTAGAAGTCGATCTGTGCTCGTACCTGGAAGACCTGGAGATCGCTGTAGTCGACGTCGCCCTTGGGCGTGGCGTTGATCAGAACGCAGTTGGCCATCAGGCGCGTGTACGGGTTGAGGTACCAGTTCACGCCGAACGTGTGATTCACGGATCGCCCGCCCTTGAACCTGTCGACCGCATCCTCTTCGGTCACGTCGTAGAAGTCCAGATCGACGGCGGAGAATCGGTAGGCGAGTTCCCAGGCCCCCTTGCCGGTAACGACGTCGCCGCCCTCGGTCCGCACGCGGAAGAAGTTTTCGAACGGGACGACACGGGTGAACTTGCCCTCGGTCCGGTGGTACGGGCGATGTTCGCCGGTGAGGAAGTAGCTCATCTGGATATAGCCGCCGTTGAAGGTGTGGGGCTGCGCGACGCCTGCGGCCCGTCTCACGGAAGCTGCCATATATTCGGCCTGAACCGACAGTGGCCCGTAGACCCAGGCGGTTTCGAGCCCCAACAGTTGCCAGTTGGTGACATCGCCGATACTTCCGGTGTCGACGATATGTGTGAGTTCCATGCCGGCGATCCCAATGGCTCCCAGGCCGGGATCCCGGGCTCTGAAGGCCAGCAGCGACTCGGGCGGCGAAGAAAACCCGGCCGCGCCGTCATCGGGATCACGGTAGCTGTATCCAAGGCCGAGGTGAAACAGCCCTCGACCCTCGGTGGCCTCATCGTACCAAGGCAGGGCCGTCAACCGCATCGTCGCCGCGATGCCGCCGTTATCGCCCGACCGGATGGGCGGATCAGGATCGATGACCGACCGAAAAACGCCCGCTGCCCAGGTGAACCGCTCGCTGTCGGACCAGTCAGAGGCCATGATTCCGAGACCGCGGCCGGGCGCGAATGCGACTGAGACCGGTGACCGTTCCATGAAAGTGGTGAACCGCGAACTGGTCATCTTGCTCAGGCCAAAGGGCTCTTTGAATCGTCCGATTTTGACGTGGCCAAGCCAGGGTAGCTCGTTGATGCCCACGTAGGCGTCTTTGAATGCGGTAGATTGCACCCGGCGTTGGAGGAACTGGGTTTGGGCGCCGGGGGTCTGAAAGTCGTCGATCACCGATGCCCAGTTGTCGAAGCCCATCTCCAGCTTGTAGTCGATCACGTGGAAGGCTTCGCCCCTGACGTGGATTCGGGCACGGGTGATTCCGCATCCGTTTTCGATGTTGCCGTACTCTTGTAGGTTGTCGGTACTCTGAGAGAACGCGGCGGCGTCAACTGCTATCCGCCCGCCCACGGTCACCGACGGTTGAAGCAAGGACATTTGCTCCAGCGCCAACTCGCGCTGTCGCAGGGCGATATCCCGGGCGGTCGGCGGTGCGCCGCCGGGTAACAGCCAATCCGGTGTATCCGGATCGAGCAACCCGCCAGGAGCAAGGGGGTCGATCGGTGGAGTGATGTAGCCCGGATCGGCCGGCGTGGGAACGGCGGGCACAGTTTCCGGCTGAAAGGGCTGGTCGAGTGGCTGGATGAACTGCCCAAAGACGTTATCGCTGCCGGCAATCAGCACCACGGCAAAAGTGCAGACAAACAATCTTCGCATAAACAAATACATTGCGGGACCTCAATACTGGGCGCGCGGAAACCGGGCGCGGGGATACAAGGCGGGATCTTGATGGGTCAGTGGCGGTGGGAAGTCGGTTGGCCGTGGGTCGTGTCGTATCGTGGGGTGGTTCTGTGCAGAACCGATACGACCGGTCAAACCGGTGCCTCTGTAGTAATCATCGTAACCGTTGCCACAAACACATTAGCCATAATTGACGGTATCGATTCGACCGTTCTAACCGGAACACCCCGTTGGGGGCATGCAACCGATCGCTTGGGGGCGTCGTATGCAGAGATGGGGCGGTGGCTGTCTCGGCGGCGCCTGACCCGCAGAACCGTTACAATCCCCATGAATGTCCCCGTATGCCAGAAAATCGGCAGAAGTCTACTGGGGCTTCCGGCCGGTTTGTAGCATGACCAGGCGACGTAACTCAATACGAGGAAACGAGTTGCGTTCACGCGACCATTGCACGGATCGCCCTATTCGGACAAAAGGAGAACTAGGGCGGGGTGTTGCAATTCTTCCGGATCGAGTGTATCAAGGGTAATTAGCAAGTGGTGTTGTTTGTTTCTGCTGGGTGGAAAAGTCCGGTCAGATAGTTTGACCGGTTTGGCGTTTGTGCCCGGCAGACGTCTCGCGGTCGGAGAGCGGGATGTGTCCGTCTTGAGGAGAAATGCCTCGATGACGCGGCCGAGTTCGGCGGACGGCGTTGCCAAATCTCGGGTTATTGAAGGGAACAGAGACTTTTGCTGGCCCCGCGAGTACCCAACGGCAGTGCTGCCGTGCAAGACGGGTAACGCCGGGCTGCCCATGGGATGCCCACTTCAGTGGGACTGCTGCAATTGTCGGGCCTCGGAATCCGGCAACCACGGAAGCCAATCCGCGGCGGTCTCGCGCGTAAGGTCGTTCGACCGTGGGCAAGAAGAAAATGAGGCCATCCTTGATGCCGTTTCGTCACAAGATTCAAGCCCGCCGGTTTGAACTGAAGTACATCCTCGACGAACGCCTTGCCGGCGCGATTCGCAACTTCCTGCGCAGCCACCTCGAACCGGACGAGCACGCCGACGCTGAAAACAACTCCTACGCAATCACCAGCATCTACTTGGACAATGCGGATCTGGATCTCTACAACCAAACGATGCGTGGGCTGAAGAACCGATTCAAACTTCGCATCCGCTTCTACGACGACAATCCCGCAAGTCCCGCCTTCCTGGAGATCAAGAAGCGGGTCAACGACGTGATTTGCAAGGAACGGGCAAAGGTCACTCGCGAGGCAGCACATCGACTGCTATGCGGCGGGCTGTTGGACGAATCTCACCTGGTAAACAACAACGGCGACCCGGCCACCGGCGCGGCCTTGCAGAATTTCTGCCGCCTCTGTACCGCCATTGGGGCCCGAGGCCGCGCCTACGTAACGTACACGCGAGAGGCATACGTACTGCCCAATAGCAACCAGATCCGGGTGACCTTCGACCGGGAACTCCTTGCCACCGACTACGAGCAGGGCACACCGCTGTCGTTTCCGGTGGCAGGATCGCCCCCGCCCATGGGGGGAGTCGTGCTGGAACTGAAGTTTACCGACCGGTTTCCCGACTGGATGCGCGAGATGGTTCAGGCTTTTTGTTTGCAAAGAACGTCGTTTCCTAAGTATATTAGGTGTATCGACGCGTTGAATGTACAATCGAGACAACCGTTCGGTTTGGGAATAGGACTGGCACGATGAACACATGGATCGACTTACTGTTTGGCGGCGACTACGGAGGCAGCTCGGCAGGACCGGAGACGGCCCTGTTCGTGGTCGTCTACGCGTTTGTGATCGGGCAGTTCGTCGGTTGGACCTACATGCTCACGCACAAGGGGCTTTCCTACTCGCAAACGTTCGTCGGCTCGCTCGTAGTGATCCCCGTGATCGTGGCGATGTTGATGCTGATGATGGCCAACAGTTTCGTGGTGGCTTTCGGGCTGCTGGCCGTGTTTGCCGTGGTCCGGTTCCGCAACGTACTCAAAGACACCCGCGATACAACGTTCATCCTCTGGGCAATCATGGAAGGCCTGGGCGTGGGGACGATGAAGTTCTCCACGGCGCTGATGGGGGCCCTCGGTGTGGCCGTCGTACTGGCCTACCTGCGCTTGACGGCCTTCGGGAGCCGCCATCGCTACGACGCGGTGCTCACGCTACAGCTTACCGGCGACCTGGTCACGGGTGTGTCGACGCTGAAGCAGGTTCTCCGCCGGCACAGTTCCCGGGTCCACCTGACCAGCGAGCGAAAACTAACCGACGAGGGACTCGATCTGTCGTACCGCCTGCTGCTGCGAGATCCGTCGCGCTGCGACGAGTTGCAGTGGGCGTTGAAACAGACGGAAGGGTTCGACCGCATTTCGCTCTACCTTCGCGAAGACGAATCGGAGATTTGATCCATGCCCGATAATGGCCGAATTAGAACGCCCTGGATACACAAGTGGCGTCGCTTCCGCTACAGCGTGTTGCCGCTGCTGTGCTTTATTGCCTGTGCCGCTGTCACCGCCTGGCTATGGCAGCGGCAGGGAACGATTTCCAACGCCGTGGCCTCGGGTGACTCGGTAAACATCGCGATCCGGGCGACCGCCGATGGAACGCTGCACGAGAATTCGATTGCCTGGAATCGGTTCGAGTACGTGAGCCGGGGAGATCTGATTGCCAAACTCAACGGTGAGCAACTTGTGCGGGAAGTTGCCGCGCTCCGTGCGGAAGTGGCCGAACTTGAAGGCGAGTTGGAAGCTGAACGCGTGCGACTGGGGCAAGAGGCGGAAGCCTGGACGGAACGAGTGGAGCGATGGAAAATGTCCCTCGTTGATGCAGCACGCGATGCGGACAAGGAAATGCGCGATTGGGCCGAGGCGGAAATCGACCGAGTAGATCGCCTGCACGACATCCAACGCGAGTTGCGGGACCTGAACTGGGAGGTCGAGAAACTTGAGCTGGACCTCGTGGATCGCAAGGCGGAAATCCAGGAAAGCCAGGGCGAATTGCGGGTGCTCGCCAATCGCGTCGCGTACCTGGCGAAGTACGAAGGCATTATCAGTCCTGGGACCACCGTGCCGCTGGTTACTCCGGAGCAGGTGCAAGTGGCCAAGCTCGAGCGCGACGTGGTGCAGACGCGGATCACGGTGAGTGAGGCCGCGCGGAAGGCGGCCGAAAGCATGCGAGACGAAGCGAAAACCCTGCGGGACAAATATAAGAAGGAGTGGTACGACACGCTGGCAACGGACAAGCCGGAACAACAACCGATCGCCCGGGGCGACGTGATCACGTACAAGCCGGATATGACGCTGTTCGGCCCCGCGGCCGTGGAACGGATTCTCGCACCGATCCATTCCGCCATCGTGGCAAAGAAGGCCGAGGCCGAAGCCCTGGAAGTGCAGCAGGCTGCCTTGGATATCCACTCGCCCGTGGACGGCATGGTCTTTGAAGTCTTCGCTTTGCCCGGTCAATACGTTTGCGACGGGGACCCGATTGTCACGATCACGGCAGAGCGCCCGGATTGCATCGTCAGCTATGTGCGGCAGGCCCAGGGCCTCGTACCCAAGATCAAGATGGAGGTTGCCGTGCGGCGACGCGCGCCGGGCAGTCCCATCGTGATCGGCCACGTTGTGGAGGTGGGGCCGCGATACGAGGCGGTGCCCCGCCACCAACTCCGCGATCCGAATATTGACGAGTGGGGACGGCCCGTGCGGATCGAAGTGAAGGGTTTCAGGGTCGAGCCGGGAGAACTGGTCGACATCACCTTCTTGAAGACCACAAAAGAACTGGACGAGACGAAGAAGGGGTCGGGGTAGGACCTCTGCGGCGATAACGCCTGCGGTCGGTGCTGCGGGCGGCTTGGGGTATGCTCTAATCGCTTTGCGGGTCTGCCGCACGGCGGGGCTGGTGGTCCCGTTGTGCCACGTCCGGCACGCTTCTGATGGTGGTTCCCCGTGGATGGCGACGTTGCAGATCGCTTCCATACCCCCCGCAACGCAGTGCGGGGGCGTTCACACCCTGCCCCACTCCCCACTCTTCCCGCGGCATTCTAAATCGGGACCGGAATCGGTATACTGGCCGTAGCTAGCCTATTGTACGCCACCAACCAGACCGACCTCAGAAGGATCGCTGCCATGACGCGTGTGAAAGATTCACTCTTGGTGCGGGGCCTGTGTGCGGTTCTTGCGACGGGGCTGATGATCGACCGCGCCGCGGCCGTGACGATCAACTTGACGTTCGACTCTGCCGCCTCCGATTCCCCGTCGTTCGACGCGACCGGCGCGAACCTGACACCAATCTTCGAACAGGCGGCCAGCTACTGGGAGGACATCATTGAGGATTGGTGGACGCTGGACATCGAGTACTACTACGACGACTTGAACGATCCGGATAGTTACTTGGGGTTGCACAACAATCTGGCCACCAGCGGCGGCAAGCCGACCGAGGCCCGGATACGTGTCGACACGCAGCTCTATGGAGTCGAACGCGACTGGTGGTTCGACCCGACGCCGGCGAGCCATACCGAGTTCGATTTGGAGCAGACCTTGTATCGCGATCTGACCCCGGGCGAGCAGTCCGCATGGTTTGGCGGCTCGCCGCCGGAGGTGCTGGAAGTGGGCTTCCGCGGGCCGGCCGTCGCGGGTGGGGCCGCCGACGGCCACCTCGACGTCCTCAGCACCGTGATCCACGAAATGGGGCACGCGCTGGGGCTGACCGGCAACGTGGCCTCCGGCGAGGTCGACGCCGACGGAGATTACGACGCGCCGGCGAGCATGGTCCGCGGGACGAACACCGATATCCTCGAAGCGGCTCCGGAAAACTACCACATTGCCGACGGTGTGGCCCTGATGTGCAGTTCGTGCGGAGCGGCAAGCCTCAGACGCATGCCGACGGCCACCGACGTCCTGGCCATCGCCGCCGCCTCGGGATGGACCAACGTCGATCTGCCACGCCAGGACTTCCTCGGCGGCTCCGATTGGAACGACGGATACAACTGGGAAGGTGGCAATCCGCCCGGGACCCTCGACGACGCCTTCATCCGCTTGCAGGGCAGCGACGTAACGGCCAACCTGTCGGCCAACGGCTTCGCCGCCAATCTGTTCGTCGGCGAAGGCGATAACGTCGACACCGAGTCGTTCAAGCTCGACGTCGTCGACACCGCCACGGTCGACGGGCTCGATTCGGACATCATGGTCCGCGACGGCGGCGAACTGGAGGCCGACCGGGTCGTGATTCAGAATCAGGCCGAGGTCTTCATGACCGGCGGGCTGCTCGACGCCAATCGCGTGACCGTGGGCGCCGATTCGTTCCTTACGGCCACCAGCAGCGGATTGCCCACCGTCGACGTGCAGACCGATCTGACCAACGACGGCACCATCCAGGCAACCGCCGACGCCACACTGACGTTGACCTCCAGCGGTGGGGCCGTCTGGAACCTCGACGGGGCCGGCGACGGCATTATCAGGGCCGTCACGGGCGACGTCAACTTCGCCAGCGGCTCGATGACTGACGCCTTCGACGGCGATATGATCGTCGGGGCAGGTCGCAATCTTTCGATCGCCGAGCCTTGGGAACTGGGACCCGGCGGTGTGATAGACCTCAACGGCGGCAGCGAGCCTGCGGACGCTGCCCGCTTGGCCCCCGGAGGCTTGGTCACCGCCCAGGACGGCCGCATTGATGCCACGGGCGACGCCCGAATCCTCCCGGACGTCGCCTTCGGCAGCGGCATCCAGGTCAGCGTGCCGGGGGCCTCCGACTCGTTGGCCCTCTACGGTACCGTTACCTACGACGGTGGAAGTTACACCGGCGCCGGCACGATCTACCAGGTCGCCGAGGCGACCGTCAGCGGCAACACGACGATCGACGTGGCAACCTACGACTGGGACGGCGGCAGCGGCACTTCCACGACCTTGATCTCCGGCGCTACTTTCACTATCAATTCCTCGAACATCGACGTCGGCTCATCTGCCTCCGACGGCTACGACGGTGAGGTCACCGTCCTCGCCGGTGCGTTGGACGTCAACACGGACGCCCCCTGGCGGCTCGACGGTACGATGACGCTGTCGTCCGGTGTCGTTCGGGGGCAGGATCTTCGCGTCTTTGGAGCACTCAGTGCAAACCCGTTCTTCGCCGGTACGACCAACACGATCGAAGCCGACGTGACGTTCGAGCCGGGATCGACCGTCGCGGTCGGCACCGATTCGACGCTGAACCTCGACGGGCAGACGATCTACGACGGCACCACTGCAACCGGCGTCGGCACGCTCGTCCAAAACGGCCACGCCACCGTCCGCGGCAACACGACGATCGACGTGGCTCTCTACGACTGGGACGGCGCCGGCGGCGGCTCGACGACCACGATCGAACCCGGCGTCACGCTGACGATCAATTCCGACCAGATCGAGGCGGGCTCGCCGGCGGTCGACGGCTACGACGGCATCGTCTACATCGACAGCGGGGCCACCTTGGCCGTCAATACGGACGCCCCATGGCGATTGGACGGGATCTTGACGATGGATAATGTGGGAGAGATCCCCTCGATCGGCGGATCGCAGATCGTCGTTTACGGCGACCTCTCCGTCTCGACCGGCGAGGCCCATGTCAACTCGGCGATCGAGTTGCGCGCTTCCGCGTCCGTCTCTCTGCCCGACAGCACCGAACTCGAACTCAACGGCCCGACCACCTTCCACGGCGGCGCCTACACCGGCGCAGGCCTGCTGAGACAGGACGGTGAGGCAACGGTCCAGTCGTCGACCACCATCGGCGTCGGCACCTACGACATGGACGGCACCTTCGGGACCACCGTGATAACGCTCAACGAACCGCTCACGCTTGACGTCAATCAGATCGATACGGTCGGCACCAGCTTTGACGGTACCGTGAACGTCAACAACCCGGGCACACTGACGGTCAATACGCCCGGTCCGTGGCTCATGGCCGGCACCGCCAACCTCGACCAGAACGGCCATCCCAACACGTACCTGATCCGCGGCTCCGACGTAACCATCAGCGGGCGGGTCAACGTGACCGGCGACACGGCGATCGGGGCCCGGATCGATCTCACCGGCGAAATCAATCTGGGCGACCCCGGCGACTTCATCCAACTCGGCGGCAATCGGGCCAACACCATCGACGGCGGCCAAATCCTCGGGCCGGGCGTCGTCTCGTCCGTCGCCGGAAGCCTCACCGGCAACGGATCGATCACCGCGGACGTCCAATTCCTCAACTCGGCCGACCTGCTGGCCGCGGGCGGCACCTTGGCCGTCTCCGGAACCATCGTAGAGGTCGGCACCGTCGGCACCGCGGCCGGCAGCGGCGTACTCAAAGTGGCCCATAACTGGAATACTGACGTGGCCGACCGGCTCGAACTGGGCGGCGGCGAAGTCACCGGCGCCGGGATCACCAACGGCGGCCTGACCACGGGCCACGGGCTGTTGACGCCCGCCTACTTCGACAACAACGGCACGCTAACCGCCGCCGGGGGTACGTTGATCGTTCAACCGGCCACTTTCCCGGACCTCGACGGAGCCGGTGCCGAAAACGGCACGATCGACACCGGCAAAGCGACGATCCATGTCCCCGGCGATCTCGGTGGCCTCTTCAACTTCAACGGCACGTTGGCCACACAGCCCGGCGGCGAATTCCGCATGGACTTCGGCGGGCTGATCATCCGTAGCGGGGCTGACCCGGGACGGATGAAAATGAACGGGGGACGCTACTCGGCCCCACGGTTTCGCCAGCAAAGCGAGTTGACCGTGGACACCGCCACCGCAACGATCGACTCCGACAGCGACTTCGAGGACGGCAGTACCAACACGCTCGCCGCCGACCTGCAACTGTTGGGTACCGCGCGGATCCACCGCGGGGCGTCGCTGACCGGCTCCGCCGATCTGGTCGTCGGCCCCGGTGCCTCGCTGTACGTGGAACACGCTGCGACGCTCGACGTGGATCTAGTCAACCGCGGCACGTTGCACGTTGGGTTCTCGCCGGCAGCGGTCCGACTCGGCCACGACTACCTGCAGGCGGACGACTCCATGCTCGCCATCGAGATCGGCGGCCACACGCCCGGCAGCGAGCACGATCAACTCCAGGTGGCCGACCGGTTGGACTTAACGGCGGCCGGCGACGCGATGCTGCTCGAATGGCTGCCCTCGGATGCCGCTTCCATGTTCGGCGGCAAGTACGAGGTAGCCACCTACGGATCGCAGGCGGGCCAGTTCGACGTCGTCGGCGGCGGCATCGGGCCGTTCGGGATCGGCAAGGCCTACGTGGCGGGCGTCGACTACGGCAGCGGTGCGAACGATTCAATCTTCCTCTCGCTGCACGACCTGCTCCCCGGCGACGCCGATCTCGACGGCGACGTCGACTTCGGCGACTACATGATCCTCGAGGCCGCGTTCGGCGGTGCGGGCGAGTTCAAGGACGGCGACTTCGATCTCAACGGCGTCGTCGATTTCGGCGACTACATGA
>JABMRB010000366.1 GCA_013202865.1 Candidatus Nealsoniibacteriota bacterium
ACGGTTCGGTCGGGCAACTGCCGCGGCGCTTTACGTTTTGCAATCGGTGTCGGTTCCAAAAGATGATAGCCTGGCGATTCACTGATCTTTACCATGTTGTCCAACGTGTCGACAAGATACACACTGAACTGATCCGCTGGGGTCAAACGGGCGGAAACAAGTATATATTTGTCGTCCAGCGGATAAGGATACGCGAACTTCGGCCACGAATTGTCGACCAAACGATCCATAATCACCGGTTCCACGTTCTTGTCGCGAAACGGAAACTGATGCACGGCGCCGTCCGCTTCCCGGTCACCAACTCGCGGATTGAATAGATAAAGCTCGCCTTCTCGTTGGGTCCCATGGTGCCCACTCACAACGGAAACAAAACTGCTCGCTTGCCCTGGAATCGGCTTTGCGAAAAAGAGTGAGTTCGGCCAATACGATCCGCTTCCATACAACGCGGTTTGGTTCGTTCCGTCCGGATTCATGGTGCAAAGAATACGGCTATAGTAGTGTGCAATATCGATGTATTCCCATCGTAAGTACATAATGCGGCCATTCTCTTGAATCACCGGATACCAGTCTTGATCCTGCTCGAATGTCAACTGCCGCACGGTTTGACCATCTGCTTCCACACGAAAGATATTCCCCACGCTGCTGAGCCCCGAAATACATGGAATTCCACCCATGGTCGCGTTAGAAATGAAGAGCGTGGAACCATCGGGCACATAACAGCCTTCGGCATTGTCGATGCCGGGGCCCATGTTCGGCGTAACTTGGCGTGTTTTGCCCGTTGTGAGATCATGCTCGAAAATCTGATAGGCGTTGCTGTCCGAAAGACCGGTGAAAAGGAAGCGGCCGGCGTCCCAGTGCATTGCCACATCACCAGCGAACGCATTACGCGGGGCCGCAAGCAGCAGCTTGGCGTCTTGCGAGACTGGACCCTTGGGATCAACGACGATCAGCTCATCGTTGCACTTCGGTTTCCCACGCGCACAGTTCGAGTACCAATTCGGAACAAAACCGGTCCAAGTCGATTTGCGAATCAGCAGTTGATTGAAATCCAGCAGTGGATTCCTCTTGAGCACAGCCACGTAAAGATAGATTGAGTCGACATACTTGTCAGCAAACGATTCGGCCGCCGTGCTATACACAATGGGGTCGGTTACTGGCGACTTAAAGATCTGGCTCCAAGCGTCCGCGGACTGTTTTAGCTCGCTGGATTGATCCACTTCTGCCTGAAACAGATCGGCGGCGGCCGGGTCGAGCGTGCGAAAGTCGGCGATTAACCCGTCAACCCGCTGGAGCATTTCACGCATTTTTGCCGGGTCCAGCGCAAGAATGTGTATCGCATCGCCCGAGGTTACCTTGGCGTACATCCGTGCGGATTGTTTGTCTGAATGCGTCGACTGCGTATGCTTGCGATATTCTTGCGGTGTGTACGTCAATTCATCGTTGCACGAAAAACGGGCGGAAACTCCAAGTGATTGCTCACGCTCAGAGGCCATGCTCGACTCATCAATAACTGTTAACTCTAAGGACTCACGATCGAGCCGGGTGATTTCGGTTTCCGCGAGGAAGTGTCCCGTCGGATCGCTTTCCCAATCCTTGGCTTGCCCGTTGCTGTAATCAGTCCCAACTTGCGCTTGGGTCATCGCTTCTTCGGCAACGCTACGATTCAAACGCCAGCCGTCGGGCAGCGAGGTCTTCGATTGAAAACGCAATGCGCAAATGTGCGGGAACATCTCCAACGCTTCGAGCGTAACGGTATGTGTGCCCGCTGAACTGATTTGGACGTCGCCTTGATCTTCCCAGTTGGCCGTGGACGTCTGCCATGAGCCGGTTGTCGACGCGAATCCCTGGTGGACCCGCTTGCCGTCAAGGAGGATCCTGACCGGCCGAGACTGACTCGCGGCGTAAAGCCCTTCGATCTTATATGTCCCAGCAACCGGGAAGTCGACCTTGTAACGGGCGACGTTCGGCGTCGTGCCGCTGTTGTAAATGCAGACATGGCCGTCGCTGTAACCTCCGCCGGCGAGCGCGTTGCCTTCATCAAACCAGTCGGCACGAATTGTGAAGGAGTTTGGAACTGTCGACGGGCTGTTTTCTGCAAAGACATTGGCCGCAAGAGGTATTCCAACGAAGATTAGCGTCAGAAGAACAGTCGTCACGCAAGAAAACACCTCGCTAGCACGTAAGCACTGCATCACAATTCTCCACTATTCTTGGAGCATCGACCAATTCATCGAATCTGAGAACGACCGCACAGCGCTGATTGCCGTCATTCTATCGGATTGTTCGTGGTGTAGAGGGCGGTCAGAAAGCGTAGCGGCGGGCGGGCGAAAACTGGAGCGCCCGATACCTACTCTATCCTCCGGCCGAGGGGCTGTCTAGCCTCGACCACCCCGCCTCTCCTTCTCAGGCACCGATGTTGCGTTGGAAGTTGTCGACGCGTTTGACCATTCGAACACGGATGCCACGGCCGGTCACGCTCTGTCGTACACATGGGACATCAACGGCGATGGCACGTTCGGCGATGCCACCGGTGTGTCCCCCGAGTTGTTCTGGGAAGATCTCCAAGCCCTTGTCCCCCCGATTAACGATGGGCCGGGAACGTCGCCCCGGCCTTGATCGTAAGGTTGCCAATTGCTAGCAGCGTCAGCATTTGCCTGACTCATGGAACTCTGCT
>JABMRB010000367.1 GCA_013202865.1 Candidatus Nealsoniibacteriota bacterium
CCGCGGGGGCGGGAATCGCCGATCTGCGGCAGGTTCGTGATGATTTCGAGGGCGAGGCCGCCAAGTTGTTCAGCCCCAGCCCGTCGGCCTCCAAACCGGCTATCAACCAAATCCTCCGCATGCTGAAGGAAGCCAAGAAGAGCATCCGCGCCGCGGGGCTCTCCTCCACCGAATGGGAACAACATGACCGCGAACTCCGCAAGGCACAGAAGCGCCTGGCGGAAGTGGATACGCAGTTGACCAAGGCCTCACGCGAGCAGACCCGGCTCGAGCGCATCCGGGACGCGCTGCCGGTGATCGCCAAGCGAAAAGAAACGCACGGCGAGCTGGCTCAATTGGGCGACGTGCCGATCCTTCACGCGGAATTCGCCGAGAAGCGTCGCAAGTCGAGCACGGAACTGGCCGTCACCCAGAACGAATACGACACCGCGCGGGAGGCAATCCGCGAGATCGACGGTTCGGTCGAGTCGCTCGACGTGCCCGAGGTGCTGGCGGCCCATGCAGAGGCTATTGCGAAACTCCCCGGCAACTTAGGGAGTTACCGTACGGCCCAGGACGATCTGCCTCAACTCCATGCCGATCTCGCGCAGTTCGAGAAAAGGGCCGAGACCGTGCTGCGCGAAATCCGCCCGGACCTGACGCTCGATGTCGTCGAGCAACTGCGGCTGACTCGGCAGCAGAAGGTCGCAATCCAGAACCAGGGCAACCAACACGAGGCATTGGTCGGGCAAGCCGAGCAGACTCAGGGGGAAGTTGGAGAATTGGAAGGCCAACTAGCCGACGCGGAGGCGAGTTTCACGGAAATCGTGGCTCCGGTCGACCCGGCCGCCTTGGAAGACGCCGTTTCCCGAACGCAGGCCCGGGGCGACCTGGAAGAGCAGGCGACCGCGGCGTGCGAAGAATTGCAGCGGCTTGAACAGAAAGCCGACGTCGACCTCGAGAGGCTTGGGCTCTGGTCGGGAACGCTCGAAGAATGCCAGAAGCTGGCCGTGCCCGTGCCGGAGACCGTCGAACGGTTTGAACGCGAACTCTCCGATGTCGATCAGAGCATCTCCGGCGTTGAGAAAGAACTCCGCCAGGGCGAGACTCGACGGACGGAGAGCGACCAGCAGATTGAACGGCTGCGGCTGGAAGGCGACGTACCGACGGAGGACGATCTGGCCGAAGCACGCCGCACGCGCGACTCCCTCTGGCAGGCGGTGCTCAGGGCGTGGCAACAGGAGGAGGCGGACACGGCGGAAACGGCTGCCTTTCTGGCGAAGTTCTCACCCGGACTCGACTTGGCCGCCGCCTACGGGCAAGCCGTCCGCGAGGCCGATGATCTGGCCGACCGGTTGCGCCGCGAGTCGGAACGGGTCGCAACCAAGGCCGGTCTCGAAGCCGAGCGCAGTCGCATCACGCAAGAGATCGACGCTCTCCAACAGCGCGCCGACGAGGCCGGGGAGGAACGTCAACGGGCGGAGCAGGCGTGGGTGCAGTGTTGGCAACCGTTGGGTATCCGGCCCTTGCCGCCTCGCGAAATGCGTTCTTGGGCTCAGAACCATCGGGCGTTGGTGCAGCAAGCCGAGGCGATCGCAGTGCAACGCGATGAGGTCGGACAGTACGAGGACCGCATCCGATCGTGTCGCCGCGAATTGACACAGTGCCTTGAAGGCCTTGCCCAGCCAGCGCCGACCGACGATGAAACTCTCATCGCCCTGCTGGGTCGCTGCCGCCGCACCGCCGAACAAATCCATTCGGCCGCCGACCTCCGGCAGCAGGCGGATAAAGAGACCGTCAGGCTCCGCCAGGAGTTGGGCCGTGCCCGTGCCGAGGCCGAAAAGGCGGAAAGCAAGCTGGCCCAGTGGCAGCAGCAGTGGGCCACGACGATCGAACCGCTAGGGCTCCCCGCCGACACGTCGCCTGCGGTGGCTAACGAAGTCGTCGCGCAAATCGGCGAATTGTTCACCCAACTTCAGAGCGCGGAGGACCGGTCCGAACGCATCGACGCGATCAATCAGAACGCAGAGCGCTTCCGCAACGAGGTTCGAGACCTCGCCCGGCAAGTCGATCCCGAACTGGAGTCGATCCCGGTGGAACGGGCGGCCGAGGAGATGGTCGAGCGGTTGCAGAAGGCCCAGAGCGACCGTCAGAAGTTGGAAGCTCTCGATAAACAGCGCAAGCGTCGGCTGGACGACCGAGACAAGGCACAGCAGACGATCGATCGAGCGACCGCACACCTGACCACTCTATGCCAGGAAGCCGGGTGCGGCGATCCGGATGACCTTCCGCAAGCAGAGCGGGCCTCCGACATGAGGGCCCGTTTGCAGGAGAATCTGCAAGATCTGGACGATCAACTGCTGCGGCTTGGTGCCGGGGCTGCCATCGAGTCCTTCATCGCGGACGCCGAATCGGTCGACGCCGACGAACTCCCGGGGCAGCTCGACCGGCTCAACGACGAAATCGGTGAACTGGCATCCGAGAAAACCGCGCTGAGCGAGACCATCGGCGGCGAGAAGAAAGCCCTGCAGGCCATGGATACCAGCGCGGCAGCAGCCGAAGCCGCCGAACAGGCCCAATCGCTGGCCGCGCAAATCGAACCGGACGCCCGGCAATACATTCGGCTGCGGCTGGCGTCGGTCGTGTTGCGCGAAGGTATCGAACGATTCCGCAAGAAGAACGAGGGGCCCGTACTCAGCCGGGCAAGCGATCTGTTCCGCACGTTGACTTGTCGGTCGTTCGACGGCCTGCAAACCGATTTCGATGAGAAGGGCGACCCCGTGTTGGTTGGCGTCCGGCCCGGCGAAGCCCCGACCGTCGCACCGGCCGGCATGAGTGACGGCACGGCCGACCAACTCTACCTGGCCCTGCGACTGGCCGGCCTGGAGATCTGGCTCACCCGTAACGATTCGCTGCCGTTTATCGTGGACGATATTCTGATCCGGTTCGACGACGACCGGGCAGTGGCTACGCTCCGGGTGCTGGCCGACCTGTCGCGGAGCACGCAGGTCGTCTTCTTCACCCACCACGCCCATCTAGTCGAATTGGCCCGGAAGAACCTCGACCCCGACGTGCTGTTCGTGCAGAACTTGTCGTAACACTTGCGGCTTAGCAATGCATCGCTTGGGGGCCGTCAAGAAACCGAACCGTAGGACGGATTTTCAATCCGTTCCCCCTAGACGGATTGGAAATCCGTCCCACTACTCGGGCCGCGGAACGTCCGC
>JABMRB010000368.1 GCA_013202865.1 Candidatus Nealsoniibacteriota bacterium
CGGGGCTTGCCCCCGCGCTTCCATTACGCCGGGGTAAACCCGGCGGCTCGCTGGCGGTTCCTGCCCTGCAACCACCCCGCCGTGTATTCACGGCGGGCTAAATACTCATTTCGCCATCGGAAACTGCCGCATGCGGGCATACCACTGCTTCCACGCGGCCAGATAGGCCTCCGTGTCGTCGGTCTCGGCCGGCGCTTTGGGCACACCGTGGTCGCGATTCCACTGCTTGGCCCAATCTCGTAGTTGAGTGATGGCCGTCTTCTTACGATCGGGGCCATCTCGTTCGGCGGCGGCCAGCAGTCCGCGGACCCGTTCTTCCGGCGGCCCCCAATCGAGCACCGCGGACACGTCGGCCGACGTCTTGGTATCCGGCTCGAGCAGCCGCTCGGCCAGGACCTCGTCCAGATCGACCTTGACCTCCTTGATCGTCACCTTCTCCAAGCTCTTCTCGTACTCGTCGCGGAGCTGAGCGCGGAGCGTGCTCGGCCGCTTCGATGCCCCCAGGACGAATTCCACTTCGTCGCCCCGGTCGATGACCGAAAGGGGCGCGGAACTGAGAAACCGGATCAAGGAAGCGAGTTGCATCTTCTCCTCCTCGGTGGCGTCCGGCCTCGACGACCTCGCCCCCTGTTGGAACACATCCTTGAGGAATTCGGCTTTGACTCCGGCCCATTCGCTCGGATCGACGGGCACGCGGATATGGATCGCGTGGCCTTCGAGAGTCGCCCATTGATGGTCATCTTTGGCCGCCTTGTAGATTCGCTTCATGGTGCGAGGGTAGGGCTCGCGCGGAGCGTTTCCATCTTTGACGATCTGGGCATTGATCAACTCGTTGAGTTCCCGCACGAACTGCTTGACCTTAGGAACGACCACCATCTGGGCCGCACCGATCCGCCCGTTCGGCTCGCGATAGTAGCCGATCGGCCGGGTTTGGATCTTCAGCACCTGTTGCGCCCAACGTCTTTCCAGCGAGTCGGTCGACTCGTCGTCAGCCTTCTTTTGGATCCCGGCCCGGTGGAGATGAAACGGCCAGTCCAGCAGCATCACGTCGCCGTTGGCAACGAATTCGGGGATCTGCTGGGCACCATCGGCGCTTTTTTCGCCCATTTCCTGTTGTGATTCGTGGATCCCGTCGTAGTGCAGCAGCACCAGCAACTGATCCTCGGCCTCGTCATAGAACCAGGTAATCCGCTGCCCGGTCAGTTCGACGCAGCCGGGAGCCAGCAGGAAGACCACTCCGAGCAACCCCGAGCACGCCCATCGCAACTTGTGCATGATACGTCTCCTGATCGTTGACAAAGGACACAACGATTATACAACACCAAGCGAGCCGCGGGGCTTGCCCCCGCGCTCCCATTGCGCCGGGGTAAACCCGGCGGCTCGCTGGTGGCTTCCCGCCGTGCGACCGACCCGCCGTGTATTCACGGCGGGCTAAATACTGTTTTTCGCCGACCCGCCGTGTATTCACGGCGGGCTAAATACTACTTCTCACCGTCCTTGTTGCGGACGATTTCGACGGTGGTGATCAGCGCGTCGTCCTGGAACCGTAACGAGGCGACAATCTCCTCCAGCCCTTCGATGAACTGGGCGAACGATGAACTGCGGTCCAGACGCGGGTTCTGTCGCGAGTGCTGGCGGTTGCCGTGGACGCTGCAAACCACCTGGTTTCGCTCGGCTTCGAACGTGTACTCGCCGCCGTCGGGGCAGAAGTAACGCACGCCGTACTTCGCCTCCGAGAGCCGGCCGACTTCTCCGATCGGGATCTCGTAGAGCTTGCAGAGGTTGTAGATCGAGGTGATGTTGCGGTGGCACGCCAGCCGCGACTTCTCGGCCCAGTACAACTCCAGGTCGTCGTGTGCCCGGGCCAATGCGCGGCGGTTCAGCCGCAACAGGATATGGGCCTTGGCGGGTGGCTCGGTCTCGGCCGCACCGGTCAGGTCGATTACCTCGCGGAGCACCTCCGGCTTGGTCGCCGCCACGAGTTGGTTGCCGACCAGTGCTACGTGCATCCGCAGCTTCAGCGCGTACAACTGCCCGCTGAAGACGTAGATCGCATGGTCTTTGTAGTCGGGCAGGCGATAGGCGTCCATCCGGGTTTCCATGCCCGGCAGCAGGATGCTCTTCTTCAGGAAGATCTCTTGCGAAAGCTGTTCGAGCAATCGGGCGGCGCTCTCGGTGCTCTCGACGTCGACGGTCACGTAGACCGGCATGGTGGCCGCGGTGACCAATGCCCCGACCACGGCCTGCATTTCGACGGGCACGTCGCCGATCATCGGCACGGCAGTCGCGGTGAGCTTGGTCGGGTCGATTTGGAGGATCGTCTCGCCGTCGCAGAAGTGCAACCCCACCCGGTCGCCGATCCACTTCAAGTCGGTCAACGTCGGATCGGCCTTCAGTGCCTCGGCCACGCCCGGGATGACGCCGAGAAACTCCCCGATGTTCTCCCGGCCGGGGACCAACATCAGCGACGCGACGGCCGACGGGGCGATTCGGGCCGTACCCAACGGCTGCGGGTTCTTGTCGAGCGAACTCTGCAACTCCTGATAGAAGCTCCCGTTGGCGAACGGCAGCACGCAGGTTTCCAGCTTCAGCCGGCGGTCGACGGTCACGCGGACCGCCAGCGGATTGAACGCCTTCTGCCAGAAGGCACGATAACGCTGCTTATACCGTTCGTATTCGGCCGCCTCGGCCTTGGAGACGTTCAGCACCGACAACTCGACGTTGGGCGAGAGGTACTTCAGCCGGTTGTGTACCGTGCAGGTGCAGGTGTCGTTTTCCACGTCAAAATCGTAGGCACCGCCGTGCGGGCAGACGACCTTCTTGAGATCGACGAAGCGGCCCTGCACCAGTTCGCTCAACGTCTTGGGCGAACGGCCGTACTCCAACCGGTAGAAGAGCGAGGCGTTGTTGAGCATCACCAGATTATTGAAGCATTGTAGCCGGCGTTTCTCGGAGATCTTGGCCTCCGGTCCGACCAGCCGTTTGATGCACGCCTCAGACGCGAAGATGTAGCCCGAGTTGGCCGTCTTGGCCGGCGGCAGGATCGTGGTCACGTAGCGATAGTCCAACGCATGGTACAGGCTGGGCGACATGCCGGCCGCCGCGTCGATGATCCGGCGGATTGCCCGGTGCGAGTTCGAGTAGATCACGTAGTCTTCGTGCTGCACGATGAACGCGCTGACCACGCGGTCCTTCGTGTAGTGGACGGCGACCTTGTGTCCGCGTGCGTTGAACTCCTGATCGACCATGCCCGGGTGCTTCGCCCGGACCTCTTCGAGCCAGCCCGCGGCCGCCTTCTGGAAGACCTCCGGCTGCTTGACGCGGAAGATCACGGTCACGTCAGTCCCCTCGAGCACAAACGGGTCGGCCCCGGTAGCGGCCACTTCGCCGATCACCTGGTCGGCAAACAGCTTCGTCAGCGGACCGCGGCGCAGGCACAACTGGTCTTCGAGCTTCGAGCGAAGCTGCTGGTCCTGTGCCCGGACGGTAAACAGCCGCAACAGGTTGTTGCCCCATTGCGACGAGAGGTCGAGCAGCTCGCTGAGCGATTGCATCGAGTTGAAGTGTACGAAATACTGATCCTCCGGCACGAGCTGCGAGATCTTGTGGATCGACGGCTCGATCTTCTCCTCGTCAAGTTTCTTCTTCAAGAGGTCCTTGTAGGGCAACGATCGCAGCACGGGCGGTTGCAACGCACTGATGTGCGTGGTCAGATCGCCGATCCGCCCGGTCGAACTGAGCGCCTCGCGCTGCAGGCTGTCCTGGATGGCCATCGAGCCGGTGACTAACTGGTAGAGATCCGTCTCCAGTGTCTCGCGATCGGTTGCCGCCCGCGCGATCGGCGGCGGCGTCACGCCGTAGCGGGCCTGCGATTGGAGGATGCAGTATTGATAGAAGGTCTCCTCGGGATAGTATCGCAGTAGCTCGGCGAAATAGACGTTCTGCTGGACGGCCCAGTTGTGAAAGATGCTCTTGGGGCCCACTTCTGCGGGAGGAGCGGGCAACGGCGGGATCGGCACCTCGATGTCGCCCTGCTTGACCTCAACGCGACGCGATCCGTCGAGATTCTCCGATACGATCTCGTAGGAGAGCTTCAGCTTGACCGTGCCTTCGCCGCGAAGCCGACCGTAGAATTCGGCGTGCTTCTGTTGGAACTTTGTCTCCTTAGGGTAGATCAGATACGCCTGGCGGTCGACCGGCATCAGCCGCAGGTAGCTGCTCTGCTCGAACTCCTCGGCCAGAAACGGCTGTTCCAGGCGGAGCGTGAAGACGGTCACGTCGTCCTGCGGGTTGCGATAGACCTCCACCTTGTGGAGGAAGGGCAATTCGTCGGCCGACGCAGGAGACGGCATGGCGGCGAACAGGCCGAACAACAGGGACAGCAGCAAAGTGGTTCTCATGACGGGGTCCTCTTCTGGGATGTTCGTAGTGACCCGATTCATCGGGTCGAAAATGGTTCGTAGTGACCCGATTCATCGGGTCAAAAAACGGGCAGAACCGCATGAATGCGGTTACTACGAAACCACCTGGGTCTGAACGCCGAGGCGTCGCTGGCAGAAGGATACAACGCAGATTTTTTCCGAGAATCGCGATTTACCTCTGTAGGGGGAACCGCAACTCGATCGGATCGAAGCCCTCTTTCACTTCTTCGGTCGTCCAGCGATAGTCGAA
>JABMRB010000369.1 GCA_013202865.1 Candidatus Nealsoniibacteriota bacterium
GTTCATCAGGATGCTGCCGTCGCCGTCGATGTCGATCACTAACTTGTCCGGGTTTGCCGCCTTGGCCCCCATCGCCGACGGCAGTCCGAAACCCATCGTCCCCAGGCCCGAACTGCACAGGTGCCGTCGCGGCTTGCGGAACTTGAAGTGTTGAGCGGTCCACATCTGGTGCTGGCCGACGCCGGTGGTGATGATCGTGTCGCGATCCCGGGTCAGCCGGCAGAGTTCGCGGATGGCGTGCTGCGGCAGGATGCCGTCGAAATCTTCGTCGTAGTCGAGCGGGTCGGCCAGCTTCATCGCGGCGATCCGCTTGTGCCACTCACTCAAATCGGCGGTCGGCTTGATGACTCGATTCAGTTCGGCCAGCGTCTGCCGCACGTCGGCACAAATCGCCAGATCGGCCTGCTTGATCTTGTTGATCTCCGACGGATCGATCTCGACGTGGATGATCTTGGCCCCCGTGGCGAACTCGCTGACCTTGCCGGTCACCCGATCGTCGAACCGCACGCCCAGCGCCACCAGCAAGTCGCACTCGTCGATGGCAAGATTGGCATAGACGCTGCCATGCATGCCGGGCATGTCGAGCGAGAGGGGATCGTCGCCGGGAAAGACACCCAGGGCCATCAGCGTGGTGGTCACCGGGATGCCCGTCTTGGCAACCAGCTTGCAGAGTTCTTCGGCAGCCTCGGCCGCGACGATCCCGCCACCGGCGTAGATCACCGGCCGCCGTGCCTTGCCGATCATGGCCGCCATCTCCGCGATTTGCTCCGCGGTCGCACAGCGCTGCTCACTGCCGGCGGCAATGCGGTGCCCTTCGTTGCCAGGTCCCGTGCTGCGGTCGTCGACCAGGTAGCCGGGCAAGTCCATCGGCACGTCGTAGTCGGGCACGATCTGGGCGACCTGCACGTTCTTGGGTATGTCGATCAGCACGGGCCCCGGCCGGCCGGTGGTCGCCACGTGAAACGCCTCGCGCATCACCCGGGCGACGTCCTCTACCCGGATGACCAGGTAATGATGCTTGGTCACACTGCGGCAGACCTCGACGATGGGTGTTTCCTGGAAGGCGTCGGTGCCGATCACCGGCGTGCCGACCTGGCCGGTGATGGCAATCAGCGGGATGCTGTCCATTTTGGCGTCGGCGATGGTGGTGACCAGATTGGTGGCGCCGGGCCCACTGGTGGCCATACAAATGCCGACCTTTCCGGTGGTTCGGGCGTATCCCTGGGCCCCGAATCCGACGCCCTGTTCGTGCCGCGGCAGGATCACGCGCAGCCGATCGCGAAAACGGGTCAGGGCCTGGTGTAGCGGGATGGTGGTCCCGCCAGGATAGGCGAAAATCGTCTCTACGCCATGGTTGACCAGCGATTGTACGACGATGTCGGCCCCGCTGACGGGTTCCACGCTGGGCTGGTTCTTCGGCTTCGTCTTGGTCTTGGCCACGGCAAACGGCTCCTTGGGGGGGCTTGACCCAAAAAAGGCGGGCAGGCGGTCGATTTTGCCCAAACACTCAAGTGTACGCGACCGCCGCGCGAGATTCAAGCCGCCGTAGCCCTACGAAAACAGATCCCGCCGGGGCTCGATGCACTCCGGCACATCGTTGGCCGGGTTGTTCACCCGGGTGCCGACCGGGTAGGCTTCCATCGGCTCGCTCGGATGGGGACGCAACAGCGGCAAGAGATGCTTAGGATCTTGCACCGACCCGTCGAGCCATCGGGGGTAATCCTCCGGCGACAGGATTGCGGGCATCCGGTCGTGGATATCGCGGAGCAGGCCGTTCGGCCCGGTGGTGATCAGCGTACACGACTCGACGGCCGAGTGGTCGGGACCTTCCCAGGATTCCCACAGCCCGGCAAAGGCAAAAGGGCGATCGTCCCGCATCCGGATGAAGTAGGGCTGCTTGCGCCGGCCCGTGCCCTGCCATTCGTAGAATCCGTCGGCCACCACCAAGCACCGACGACGACGCAACGCCGCCCGATAGGCGGGCTTCTCGGCCACGGTCTCGCTACGCGCGTTGATCATCCGGTTGCCGATCGCCGGATCCTTGGCCCAAGAGGGGATCAATCCCCAGTGGAGCCCGACCAATTCCCGCTGCGGCTCGGTCTGCTCGGGCGCAAGGCGGATGACCGGCACCGGTTGCGACGGCGCAATGTTGAACCGCGCCGCCAGAGGTGCAAGATCAAACACCGCAAACTGCTCGGCAATCACGGCCGCCGACGCCCGTAATGTAAACCGTCCACACATATTGCCATTGTACGGCCATTTAGCCCGCCGTGAATACACGGCGGGGATGTGTGGTAGGCAACAACGATACACGGGGCGACCCCGGGTGTATTCACCCGGGGCTAACTACCCCCCGGGACGGACGTGCTTGCAGTGGAAGTATCCTCACGATCCCTACCGCTGGGCGCCGATGAGTGACAATGCGCGGGAAAGTTGCCCCGTTGCCGCCTGCTTCCACCCCGGATGGGCCATGCTGGTTATTGTCAGTGATCTGCACCTGACCGACGGATCGACCGGCGAGATGCTCTCGCCCGAGACCATGCGGATCTTCGCGAGGCGACTCGAGGAGCTGGCCCGGGCCGCCTCTTGGCGAACCGACGGCACGTACCGCCCGATCGAACGATTGGACCTGGTCCTGCTGGGCGACGTGCTCGACCCGATCCGCTCGGTCCGCTGGGCCCACCCCGCCAATCTCCGGCCTTGGGGCGATCCCCATTCGGCCGATTTCATCGAGCAGATTACGCGAATCAGTTGTGCAATCCTCAAACACAACGCGGAATCGCTGTCCATCCTTCGGGGTCTGGCCTCGCATGATGGAGTAACCGTTCCGCCGGCAACCCGTAGCGGCCGGCCGGCCCCCGCCAGCCCGGGCCAGGGCGTGGTCGTGCGGATCCACTACATGGTCGGCAATCACGACTGGTTCTTCCACCTGGGCGGGGCCGGCTACGACTCGTTGCGACGGACGCTGGCCTCGCAGATGGGGCTGGCCAATCCGTCCGACTACCCGTTCCCCCACGAGATGGGTGAGAACGACGAGCTACTGGAAATCATGCGGCGTCACAATGTGGCTGCCCGGCATGGCGATCTATACGACCCGCTGAACTTCGACGGCGACCGCGACACGGCCAGCCTCGGCGACGCGATCGTGATCGAACTGGTCAACCGGTTCAGCACCGAGGTGGAATCGGCCATGGGCGACGACTTGCCCGCCGCAACGATCCTCGGCCTGCGCGAAATCGACCACGTCCGCCCGCTGTTGCTGATCCCCGTCTGGATCGACGGCCTGCTGGAGCGGACGTGCGTCCGCCCGGCGACTCGCAAGAGAGTCAAGACCGTCTGGGACCGGCTGGCCGACGAGTTTCTCCAGCTCGACTTCGTCCGGCAGCACGACACGCTCAACCCGCTCGATTCGGTCGACGGGTTGCAACGGGCACTGAAGTTCAGCAAGCGGCTGTCGGTCGGCTGGGCCAGCGCGACCGCCGAGTGGCTGCATGGGCTACGCGGCGGCAACACGGGTTCCTATTACCGTCACGCCTTGGCCGAGCAGGACTTCCGCAACCGCCGCGCGAAACACATCGTCTACGGCCACACCCACGAGGCCGAGATCGTGCCGCTGGACGCCAGCTACGCCGAGGGCTACGTGTTGGATCAGTTGTATTTCAACACGGGCACCTGGCGGCGGGTCCATCGCCAAACGCAACTGGCACCGGCCGAACACGAGTTCATCGCTTCCGACGTAATGACCTGCCTGACGTTCTTCCAAGGTGACGAACGGGGCGGTCGGCCTTACGAAACATGGTCCGGCACGCTGGGATACCGTCGCCCGGAAGCCGCCATGCATCGAATTGACCCCGGCAACACGAGCCATGACACAGGCCAGTCTATTTCGACACCAGGACTACAAGCCCACCCGCCCCACTTCACCTCACCATCTGGTCAGCCCCGGATCGTACCCATCCGTCGGAACTGACGCCTTTCGGCACCGGATGCAGCGAGTGGGTGAGGTGCTTCGGCGGGCGAACGTGGGGGCCGTCTATCTGGTCCACGGCACGTTCGTCGGGGCCGACGCCCTGGGTGTGCTCGCCGAACTGGCCCGGATCTTCCCCTCGGCCGGAGTGGCCGTGCGACGGGTGATCAAGCGGATCGTCGACAAGGTGGCCGGCGAGGCGGGCAACTACACGCCCGGCTTCGCCCGTTGCTTCGAGGAGGCCATCAACGCCGAATCGGAATCGCCGATCCCCGTGCGGCTGTTCCACTGGTCGAGCGAGAACCACCACCTGGGCCGGGCCGACGGGGCCGTGCGGCTGATCGCCGAGTTGACCTCGCGCAAGTTACCGCCGACGCAGCGGATCCTCCTCTGGGGCCATAGCCACGCCGGCAACGTCTTCGCGTTGATCAGCAACCTGTTGGCCGGCAACGTCGAGGCGGTCGACCGGTTCTTCGAGGCCGGCGGGATCTACTACCGCTGGCCGGTGGTCGGTTGTGTCGACGTACCCGTCTGGACGCGGGTTCGCGAGCTGCTAGCCAAGGCGGTTTCGCCGCTGGCCGGGATCCCGTTGGACATGGTCACGTTCGGCACCCCGATCCGTTACGGGTGGAGTTCAGACGGATACGCCAACCTGCTACACTTCATCAACCACCGTCCGAGCGAAGGCCTGCCCGAGTACCGAGCCCCGTTCCCGCCGAAGGTGGACGACGTACTCTCGGCGGCCGACGGCGACTACATCCAGCAGTTGGGCATCGCCGGCACGAACGTCATGCCGAGCGTTCTGGCATGGCGGGCGTGGATGGCCGACAGTCGGCTGAACGAGCTCCTCCAGCCGGACATCTCCCGCCGCGACGTACTCGACCGATTCAAGGCCGGCGCGATCGTTCCCGACGAAGGCACCACGCTATTGGTCGACTACGGCCAACCCGACGGCACCATCGCCCAACACCTGGCCGGCCACGCCGTCTACACCCGCCGCAAGTGGCTACTATTCCACGCCGAAGAGATCGCCCGGCGGCTGTACACGCCCTCGTAGGGTGCGTGCAACGCACCGGCTCCCCTCTCATTCTGGTCTATTGTTTTCCGGTTTCGCTCGCGCGGAGGAAACAATTGGAGGCAGCCCGGATTGGGGCATCGACCCTAACCTGCTTCCCTACACGGATTTACGACCAACCCGCGATCGTCGCCGCCGTCGCCAAATGAAGTTTTTCTCCGCCCACAGCCACCCGGCCCTCGGGTTCTGATTGCCGTGGCCGGCCACAAGTCGTTGCGAGCCAACCACTTACGACGCATCTTGCCCCTTGACACGGACGGCGGAATATATACACTCGTTCACATATCGATCGCCGTAAGGTGTTGCGGGAGAGCCGGTTACGAATTGTTACCCGGTTTTTGGCGATTTCGGGGAAACAAACGGAAACAATTCCAAGTCGCCGCTCGGCAACGGCGTGTCCAAGTCAGTTGAGTTACCAAAGAGCATCGCGACCACAAGGAGCCGTGTACGAATGTATCAGATTGGGGTGGCCGTGTCGAGTGAGGGAATGGGGCCAGGGGAGTTCCGGGGGAACCGTGACTGGAGACGCTCGAATTGATCTGCCGCAAGCAAAGCAATGGAGTCACTTGAGGAACCGGCTGCCGTAGTCATGCAGGTGAGCTGTCGTTAGGGGTCACTCAGCCCCCCTCTGACACGAATCCACGGCAACAACCGTTAGTCGTTGGCATGCTCATCGGTCTCAACGACACCCAAGAAGTCATACGGATCATTGAGCCGTTCAACGTCCCTGCCGATGATAACAACGCGTCTAGCATGCGACTCTTCTTGGGCTTGAGCCCCAAGCTCCGTCGCTTGGCGATTCCGCTCGGTGGTCGACAGTCTGCGATAGGCAAATCCGACGATGGCACCCTCAGGTTCTGTTCCGTGGCCGAAAAACATCAGACCGTTCTCCCCACCCTCGTTTCCCTGCTGCCGCACGGCTTGGACTAATTCTTGGAAACGCAACTCGAACTCCCGTTGCTGCTCAAGACATAAGTCTAGAAGAACACACGCCATGTCCCACTTGCTCGGCTGCTCAAGTGCCTCGATTCGGCGAATCAGCGAGGACCACCATGCGGTCAGAATGCGCCGAGGAAGCGGTATCGATGTCTCAGGCTCGACCCATTTCGCCATATAGTAGCGATGTAGCTGAACGGAATTACCATAGAGGAACACGCTAGTGGTTTCGAGGTCTTCAGCCATCGGCCTGACCAGGCCGTTGCTCAAGTAGTAGACGAGCAGGTCTTCCTCGTCACCCAAGTAGATGACGTGCTCCTCCCACTCAATACGCCGCCAGAGGTAGTGAAGGCGTATCGCGGGGGATTCAAGCACTTCGAGTGCGACCATCAAGTCGCTAAGCGACAGGTTAATGGCAGGCCGCTGGTTCGCTTCTGACAGTCCGCTTTCGACAAGATGTCGGCGGCACAAAGTTGCTGCGGGAAATGAGTCGAGTGTCACCGAGATGCAAATGGCGCGACGGATGTCTGACAGATTCAGTTCGTATTCATCGCCCTTCCTAGTCTTGAATCTCGTTACACCTTGCCCGTCTTCGAGTAGTCCTGCAAACCGTGACGCCTGTTCCGCAGGTTCATTCACCAACGTTTCGTAATGATCCGTGAGCGTTTTGACTGCCCCTCGGCGAGCTGCATCATCCACTCGCTCCGACTTCGCTTCAAAGACAAGGGCTACAGGTCCGCAAACAACAAGGCAATCATTTTCGTACTCTTTGGCGTCATGCGGACTCACCCATGTCGTTCCGGTCCGAACAAGACATCCGGGAAATGCCCCTTGAAGCAGCCGTTCTAACGTTACCTCAAGAAATGTTGCGCGTCGTTTGTGATAGCGGATCTTGAGATTGTCGTGTGCTTTGATCCATGCCTCGACGATTTCGAGAAAGAAGCTGTTGAATAGCCCGTTCACCGGCAGGAAATACTCGCTTTCGTCGATCTTCACTAATGGTCGTGTCCGAATCTTGCTTTGCATCATTAGATGCTCCACGTTTTCGGATGCCAACTCTCCGAACTCAAAAGAAAGCTCGTCAAGAACGGCTTGCAGTTGTGACGCGTCGATCTCAGATGGCACGAGTTCGACACAGTCTTCGAGAGTGAACAGAAATAGGTTCGGCAAGAGTTGGTGGAAGTACGACAAAACGAATGCTCGTTTCTCGTCGCGTGAGCCCGGGTGCGACTTCATCACCTGAAAAATGTGGTCTGCATCCGCTTCGGACGATCCTGTGAGGCGGCAACACTCATGGATCATCTTCCGCAGATTCGTTTGGCGAAACGCAACCCCAAGAGTCCGCGTGAATTCGGACAATCGTTCGCAAGACCTGTCAGATAGCTGGTCCATCAGTTCGAGCAACACAATTGCTCCCACGCCGACGTGAGCCGTGATTTCCGACTCCAATGGTTCCAGCAATTCCCGAATGATCTTTCGCATGTGCTGCGGATAACCCCAGTTCCGCATCACCTGCGTCTGAAGACGAGCACTTTCAATGGCAAGCAGCAGGCCCCTGTCGGTTGAGGCGGTGTCTGAAAACGACGCGAATCGCTTCATTCCAAAAGCCTTCGAGCATTGCTCGCAGAGGTCGAGAATGCGAAACAAGTACGGATGCAAGACCGCCGTAGAATCGAATTCATCTAACGTGAATCGAAGGCACATCGATTGGAGCACCTCAACAAATGCCTGCGGATACGGCCCGTCGTCAGTGAAGTCTGTGCTTGGGCCAACGCCTTTGTGTAGACAGTAGACTGCCGCTGTGGACAGCAACTCAATCGGGTCGTGGAACCTAACGGCAGAACCAAGTTCCTCGATTCCCCGCTCGAAGTTCCTCGCGGCCTCATCGCCAATAGACCCTGCCAACTCGCGCTTCTGTTCGTCTGTGAAAGAGGCGAACGGGTTGTCAGAGGAAAAGTGTTTGACGACAGGTGTTGAGAAGCCATTTGGCAACTGAATGCCATCGGACGGTTTCTTGCGTTCGCGTGTCGGTTCACACCTCGCGTTCTTCTTGCGAGCTCTTCGCCTCTGTGATCGCGTCTTACGTGTCTTCTTTTTACGTGCCATCGCCGCTATTCCCGCAACAGTGTTGCAACCGAGTCATTCTGCGAGAGTTGGCTTAGCTCTCGCATGCGCACACAAATACACTGGCAATGACACACACAGTCGCCGGTGGTTCACCGTTTCTCATTGGAGGCGCACTTGCCCGTGTAGGGCAACCGTTCAGGAACACGACTCAGACTCCAAGGATTCAGTTTATGGCCTCTTGGGATCGGAGCGCCGCAAGTCACTTGTCATGATACCCAGTGAACCCTAAGGAAGCGTCCCATTAGTTGTTAAAAGTTGACGATGGTCTCCCGTTCGGCGAAAATCGCCGGATGGAAA
>JABMRB010000370.1 GCA_013202865.1 Candidatus Nealsoniibacteriota bacterium
CGGCGGCACAGCGTCTCCCGCTGCCGGCGGCACAGCGTCTCCCGCTGTCGGCGGCACTGGCGAGCAGCGAGAACTCAAGCGTCCGGGCGCCGTACGGGTCCGGATCACCGCCGGGCTGGAGGAGGCCGTCCGCAAGTTCCACCAGCACCAGCAGCCGGAGGTCGTCGAGGCGTTGCTTCTGGTGGCCAAACAAACCAACGCCTCGCTACGGCGCCTGCTGCAGAGCCCCGGCGACGCCGCCCATCAGGCGATACGCGACGTCATGGCCAACAGTTCCAGCGGCGGAGTGATCCGGCTGCTGCTGGGGTTCATGGAAGACGCCCGAATGCCCACGACGGTGCTGAGCGCGATTTCCAATCGTCGCGACGAGAAGTTCGTCGGCCATCTTCTGCGCAAGATCGGTCCCCGGCCGTCGTCGGCCGTCGCCGAGACTTTGCGGCGTTTCACCGAGATTGCCTGGGCACAACCCGAAGACCCTCTCTTTGCCGAGCTCGACGAAGAGGCCCAGCAAGGCGCCGTCGGCATGCTGGTCCACTCGTCAGCGGATCGGGCGCACGTCCTGGAGATGCTCGGCTACCTGCTCTCCGAGGGCAATCCGGGTGGGCGGCGGGCAGCGGCGGCGGCCCTGGCTGACTTCCCCGGCCCGGAAGCGAACAGGATGGTGGTCATGGCGCTCAACGACGAGGACCCGCAGGTACGTGCCCACCTGATTCCACAGCTTCGCCAGCGGAAGATCCCCGGCGTGTTCTCCTTGCTGGTCCACATGATCGATACCGACGACGAGAGCGTGCTGAAGGCGCTGCGCAAGGCGATGCCCGAGTTCTCGCTCGAACAATTCATGGCCAATTACGACGGGATGGACGAGAAGTTGCGTCCCATGGCCGCCCAGGTGGTCAAGCAGATCGACCGGGGCGTGCGTAAGAAGATTGCAGCGATTCTCGAGGGCCCTTCGCCCGTTCGCCGTCGCCGAGCCATCGGTGCCGCTACCGAGATGGGGCTGGTCGACGGGATGGAATCAGTGATTGCCGGGCTGCTTTCGGACGACGATCACATGGTCCGCGTGATGGCCGCCAGGGCGTTGGCCGACTCCAAGTCGGTTCCCAGTTGGGAGGCGTTGCGCGACGCGATGTTCGATCGGAGCATTTTGGTCAAGGAAGCGGCCGAGAAGAGCCTCGAATCGATCAGCGACTGGCTGACCCAGCACGCCGAAGAAACGGAAGACCAGCCGCAGGAGACTTCAGCATGATCCAGGACGCAGGAGCACATTTCCTCTCTCACCCGGCCGCACTGCTGGCGGCGGGGAATTACGGTCGTAGCGGCGGCGGCGAGATGATCGCCTACCTGGGAGTCGCCGTGGTGGCGATTGCCGTGGTGTGCGTGGGGGCGTATTTGGCGTCACGGTTGGTCCATCAGCGACGTTTCAACAACGACGGCACGCTCTTCTCGGGCCTATGCGCAGTTCACGCCCTGGACCGCAGTGCCCGGAGGCTGTTAGTCGAGGTCGCCGGGCATCGGCGGCTGTCGCAACGAGCCCGGCTGTTCACCGATCCGCGCTGGCTCGACCCAGCCACGCTACGTGGCCCGATCCGTCGCAGGGCGAACGAAGTAGACGCGTTGCGACGCCGGCTGTTTTCTTAACGCCAGTTCGCCGCTTGCGGCTTCGCACGGAACTTGGGCCATCCGGCGGGTGTTGGCCCGCCGATATTCGTCTAGGCCGCGGAATTGCCGGTAGTTGACCGTGGATTTTCGTATTGAATCGCTTCGCGGTAAATCTCCCCCCGGTGTGTTCACCGGGGGCTAAATACTAACCCTTAATCACCCCGATCGGCCGCAACCGCGCTACCTTCTTCGCCAACCCCGCACGGTGAACTACGTCGACGACCTGACTGACGTCTTTGTAGGCCTCGGGCTGCTCTTCGGCGAGGCCTTTCCAGTGGCGGCAGCGGGCGACGATGCCTTGCTCGGCCAATTCCTGGTCGATGCGGCGGCCTTGGGCGTGGGCGATCGCGGCCGTGCGGCTCATCACGCGGCCGGCGCCGTGACAGCTCGAGCCGAACGTGCGCTCCATACTCGCCGGTTGGCCGACCAACAGCCAACTCGCCCGGCCCATGTCGCCGGGGATGATTACCGGCTGGCCGATCTCGCGGTATTGCGGCGGCACTTCCGGGTGACCGGCGGGGAACGCCCGGGTGGCGCCTTTGCGATGGACGCAGAGCAGCTTCTCGCGGCCGTCGACGGTGTGGTGTTCCATCTTGGCGATATTGTGGGCCACGTCGTAGATCAGGTCCATCTGCAACGACTCCCACGACCGGCCGAAGAAGTCGGCGAAGACCTCGCGGGTCTGCCACATCAGCAACTGCCGGTTGGCCCAGGCGTAGTTGGCCGCGCAACGCATGCCGCGGAGGTAGTGTTGTCCCTCGGGGCTATCGACCGGGGCGCAGGCCAGTTGCCGGTCGGGTAGTTCGATCTCGTACTTGGCCGGGGCGCCGCGGAGTTGCTTCAAGGCGTCGTCGCAGACCTGGTAGCCCAGGCCGCGGGAGCCGGAGTGGATCATCACGCAGATCGCGTCCTTTTCGATGCCCATGGTGCGGGCGGCCGATTCGTCGCAGATTTCGTCGACGACCTGGATCTCGAGGAAATGGTTGCCCGAGCCGAGCGTGCCGCACTGGTCGCCGCCGCGCTTGATGGCCCGATCGGTAATGCATGCGACGTCGGCGTCTTCGAGGCAGCCACCGGCCTCGGTGTGTTCGACGTCGCCGTCGGTGGCCCAGCCGCGGGTCTTCAGGTAGCCGACGCCCTCGGTCAGCAGCCGCTCGATCTCCTTGCCGTCGAACAGATACGATCCGCCACGGCCCACGCCGGCGGGGACACGACGGAACAGCTCTTCGGTGAGCTGCCCGATTCGCGGCCGGACCTCGTCCTGTGTCAGGTTGGTGCGGACCAGCCGTACGCCGCAGTTGATATCGTAGCCGACCCCGCCGGGCGAGATCACACCACCCTCGGCCGGATCGGTGGCACAGACGCCGCCGATGCAAAAGCCGTATCCCCAATGGATGTCGGGCATGGCAAGACTGGCCGATTGGATGCCCGGCAGCGTTGCCACGTTGGCGACCTGTTCGGGTGCCTGGTCGCAGCGGATCTGCTCGAGCAAACGCTCGTCGGCGAAGATCTGTCCGTCGACCCGCATGCCGATCTTGTAGTCGCGTGGGATCCGCCAGCAGCACTCGTCGACCTGTTCCAGAGGGCCGGCATAGCCCGGCTTGGGCTTCGGCGGGCCGCTGCTTGATCGACGGTCGCGGTGCGAACGGTTCTTTTGGTTTCGTTTGCTCATGGTGATCTCCTATCCACGGGCATTGTAGCGGTCGAGGTCAACCGCGGCCACACACGGCAAGTCCCCCGTGCAAAGATGCGTAGGAATGCTGTTTGGCGCGGGGGCAAGCCCCGCGGCTCGCCTTCGTTACGACACCCGGGGGTGGGGAGAGGTTCACGACGACTACGTGTCGATAATCACTTCGGCCAGCCAGCCGTCGTCGGTCTGTTCGACCTTCAAGCCGTGGTAGGTGACCGCCTTGAGCTCGACTTCAATCTCGTGCCGGCTCGGATCGATCGACTCGGCACCGGCGGTGGCCGTCAGGCGGGTGCCGTCGAGCGTTACGTTGAAGCCGGTCAGCAAGAGGTGCTCGGCATGGAAAGTGTAGAGCAATTCGCCCAGCCAGTCGCGCAGCAGGTCGTCGTGCCGGTCGGCCTCCAACTCGAACGTCATCGGTTGCGCGGGCCGAATCTGCCGGCAATCGGCCACGATCACGGCGAACAACGCCCGAGCGGCCTCGGCGAACAGTTCCGGCAGGTCGCCCGCACGGATTCGCAGGCCCAGGTCGGCGGTGTGTTCGAAGGTTTCGTACATGGGGGGAGGAGTGGGTAGTGGGGAGTGGGGAGTGGCCGCTTGCGGCTTAGCATTCATCATTCTTCATTCTCCCCTTCTTCTCCGCCGATCTCGACGACCACGCGGCCGGTGATTTGGGCGGCGAGGATTTGGTCGATCTTGGGCGGGAGTTGCTCTAGGTTGATGAACTGGGCGATCCGCTCGAGGCAGTCGGGCTTCCAGGGGCCGGCCAGGCGGTCCCAGGCGGGGTGGCGTAGCTGGGGGGCGCAGAAGCCGCTGTCGATGCCGCAGAGAGTGACGCCGCGGAGGATGAAGGGGAAGACGGTCATCGACAGGGCGTTTCCGGCCGTCAGGCCGCAGGCGGCCACGCAGCCGCCGTATCGCGTCGCCCGGAGTATCGTCGTGAGGATGTTGCCGCCGACGGTGTCGACCGCCCCGGCCCAACGACCGGATAGCATGGCTTGTCCGCTACGGTCGTCGAACTGCTCGCGGCCGAAGACGGTTTCCGCGCCGAGTTCCTTCAGATATTCGTGGGCCGAGTC
>JABMRB010000371.1 GCA_013202865.1 Candidatus Nealsoniibacteriota bacterium
CCCGGCCCGTTTTGGACGCCTATCTCCAAATGCGATCAGACCTGGACGTGGCTTACCACGCCGAGCAAACGCATCTGTCTATCATTAAGCTACGGCGTGCCGCGCAGCACGTTCCTGCTGGGGCACTCGCGATAGCCCTGCGCGCCGACAGTCAGCACAACGTTCTTTGTTCTCCATCTGCCAAAGAACCGCTCGTCTCCCAGCACTCGATTGCCAGGCAGACGATTGATGATATCGCTCTTCTTGACGGTCCATACCTCCATCTCGCACGGGAGGTGAGATCCGCTCGGCCAGCACACTATCAGTCGTTTTCGGCAGGACGGTCTCGCAAGCGTATCAAACGATATTTGCGTTGGTCCACTGACTGAGGCGTTTTCTCGCCGGGCGCAGTCCATTGCTCAAGCTCGTTCAGGTCTATCTCTCGCAGGATATCCGAATGAATACGAAACTCGTTGTGCAGAAACCCCGCGTTGAAACCCAACACATCGGTTAACACATTGGATCTCGCAAAGGCTAAAGCAGGATCTTGTTCTACCTCCTGGTATCGAAACTCACATATGTGGAGTTCGTTGGTAAGGTGTTCCAATCCTCCGACAAGCAGGTCTATTTTGGTGTAGTCGATCTCCTCGTCCGAGGGCTCGTCCGAGGGCTCGTCCGAGAGGTCGTCGGCAAACAGAGCTGTAATGTCCGAATCCTGGATTCGATGGGCGATGCGCACAAATCGGATTACGCTGTGCCATTTACCATCAGAAAGGCATCTCACGATGCGTGCGCCGCACGAATTAGTTACGGACAGTATTAGGTCACGTGCTCGATTGTCGTCGGACTCCTCTTGGCCTTCATCCGACTGCAGCGTGAGACGGTATGCTGTCAACCAGTGATTGAAAAGACCATCCATCATCCTGCGAACTGACATTTTCCCTATTCCCTTTTCCGAAAGTCGAATTGCTCCCTGGCAGCACATCCCAATCGCGGACAGGTGCACGACGGAAGCTACCAGTCAGATCATTATACCAACTTGCCGGTCAGCTACGTATACCGACCAGGGACGAGCGGGTCGGCCGTGATTGGTGGCGTAGCTTTTCCGGCTCGCCCGGTGGACGGCCTTGGGTCCGTATGAGCGCCGACGAAACATCGGGCCCGGGAAGACCGTGCTTCACGCCACGACCGTCGAGCGTACTGCCGGTGGCTCGCCGGTAAGGCCTCCATCCACCGCAGCAAGCACTCGCGCTCCTTGATCCCAACAAAGAAGCCACCCACCATGCCCGCCGAACGAGGGGGCACTAGACCGGTCCGGTGGCCTTGGCAGGCCAACGACACTTTCTTGGTATGCCACATATTCCCTCTCGGGAATATATGCTATAATAGGAATACACCCGAACCCGTGTGTACCCTGGGCCTGACGACGTGACGCCATATCGACAAACACCCCGCCGGTCCGAAATGCTCCGGCTGCTAGCCCAGGGCCGCGTGGACACGTCACCACTTGAGTTGGCGACGATGGAACGTGATCCGAACCGCAAGGGCCAGCCGCAAGCCCCGGAAGTGGATGCCATTATAGAACTCGGGTGGGGGAAGAAAACGTACCGCTTCGCAGTAGAATGCAGAGCCACTTCCACTCCCAAGGAGATGGCGGCCGCCATAGAGACCGCAAAACTGAGTGCCAGGCCGCCACGATCCTTCCCAATGGTATTTGTCCCGTACCTGGCCCCAGCCCAGCTTCGACTCCTTGAGAAGCGACAGGTCAGTGGTGTCGACCTCTCCGGGAATGCCCTGATCATAGTCCCTAACGAGATATTGATCTCTCGCACGGGGGCACCCAACAACTTCCGTCGTGCCGGGGTCATCAAGAACGTCTACCGCAAGAATAGTTCCATCATCCCCCGCGCCTTCCTGCTCAAGGCTCGGTACAATTCCATCACGGAGGTCATGGGCGAAATCGAAAGCCGTGGGGGAACCATCACGCAAGCCACCATCTCCAAAGTGTGCGCCAGTCTGGACCAAGACCTCGTAATCGAACGCACGAAAGGGGAGTTACCACGCACGCGAAGCCTTCGTTTGATCCAACCCGAAAAGCTCCTCGAACTCCTGACCGAGAATTACGCTCCCCCCTTCATCAGCCAACGCCTTGCGGCAAAGGCTACTCTCACACCTAACCAATTCTACCGCCGGGTCGAAGAGTGGGGCATGGAAGACGGCAAGAGGGCGACGCTCACGGGCTCTTCGTCGGCCGGCCAATATGTGGTGATGGCCCGCGAACCGATCCAATCGCTATACTGCTCCGATCTGGAAAGCCTACTGAAGCGGCTCGGCCCCGACCTTGAAAAAACGTCTCGCTTCCCTAACGTCGAGCTTCTGGAGACCCGTGACGAGTTCGTCTACTTCGATGCGCGTGATGACTTAGCGGCATCTCCGGTACAGACGTATCTGGAGTTGATGCAAGGCGACAAGCGAGAGCATGAGACTGCCGAGCAATTGCGCAAATCGATTCTTCGGAAGCGTCCCATTAGTTGTTAAAAGTTGACGATGGTCTCCCGTTCGGCGAAAATCGCCGGATGGAAA
>JABMRB010000372.1 GCA_013202865.1 Candidatus Nealsoniibacteriota bacterium
CCCAATCGGCCCCAGAGCATGAAACGGTACCAGTGTTTGCGAACTTCCAACTCGCCGGAAAGGGCCGGATCCGTGCTGATAAACTCGCGCCCCCAGACGTAACCGTCGGGGCCCATGTAGAATCCGGCCTCGAATCGCATCAGGTCGCGGGGAATGTTCTGGAGGAACTCGCGTACGTAATCGGGATCTCCCCAACGGTACACGAAGATATCGTCGTTGCGGAGATTCAACCAGCAGGGCACCCGGTTTCGCTCGAGATCATTGCGGTACTCCATGTCCAGATAGGGCGACGTCGTGGTGGAGTAAAGTCGAGCCCGGGCGTACTTGTGGCCCGTGTTGAAAGGCCCGTCGAAGTCGCTGAATGCTTCTGCGATTTTGCCGAGGTTGGCCTGATGTTGTCGAAAGATGAATCGGATCTCGCGATCCGGATGGTCGGCCTTTGCGTCCATGACGCCTCGGCCGTAGGTTTGCCACAACCATTGCTCGATTCCGCCGACGTTCTTCACCTGATTGCGATCGACGTGCTCGCCGGCGGTCACTCCAATGCCGTCGACCTGGGGGTAGGTCTTGAGGAATTGCCCGATGCAGTAGCGCATGTATTCGATCGTCTTGGGATTATCCGCCCGATCATCGACTCCATGCTTTCCCTTCGCGCCAAACGTGTAGATATTCCAGTGGAAGACGTGGATCTCGATGCCCCGGGCTTCCGCGTAATCAAAGACACGGGTCCAGAAGGCGATTTTGTCGTCCAGCGAAATCCGCTTGACCACCGTGAAGTTGCTTGGATCGTAAACGTCCAGATTATTGAAGTGTCGATCGGATTGCGGGTCGACCGGCTTCTTCAGTACACAGACGTCGTCGTAGCCGATGCCGGGATACTTGTCCAGTTTCACCAGCCCCGGGTAAGGATGGGTCGTCCAGAGCGTCAGCACGTTGTAACGGTTCCGCGCCATGGTATCGAGGAACTGCTTCCAGAAATCGAACTCCCATATAACGGCGACGTTCTTTTGAGCCGCCGTGCCGGTATCGTCGTAGCTCGGCGCCCGGGCATCGAACGGGATGTTGAATTTGAGTCCGCGGCGAAACACGTAGGGCTTTCGGGCCTTCTCCTGCACGGCATCGGGTCCGCCGCCGAGGGTCACCATCTCGGCCAGTTCCAGCCCGCCATACATCGCACCGAGGGAATCTCCTCCGACGACTCGAATCGTATGGTCTCCTTCTCTGCGGATGCGGAATGCCTGAGGCCCCATGCCGTCTTCGAGGAGATCGAAGACGATCCGCAGATCGGCTTCCCTGCCGACAACGCGATGCCCCGCACCGCGCAACGCGTGTTGGATCTCTCCGACGGCAAAGCCGATCCGAGGATCACTGGTGTCGAACGTGATTTCAACGTTTTGCGCCGCGCAGGAGTCGCTCCCCGTGGTCAGCGCAGTTGCGACGAGAACGAGCAGTGAGATTGTCATTCGTGTGAGCATTACGCAGTCTCCGTAGGACATTACAAGGTTTCCACATCTTGAGTCTATCTACCGGTACGGCGAAGTCAAGCACCGATGCATCAACGACTAAACTAATACGCAGGTCCGAAGCGAACGGAAGACCGTTTCCGGCTGGCCTTCGCCGCCATGAGACTGTAGGGTGCTGTGTGCCGCTACCGTCAAGCAGTTCAAGGTCGACGGGCGGACCGTGACCTGCGGGACGGAGGAGTTCGAGCGTTTGCAGAAAGGCCCGGGGTTGTTTCGCAGTGCGGTGAACATCGACCTCGGATTGTACGTCGTCGAGGTGTCGGCCGACCGGTTGCTGCATTTGCAGATCTTGGACGGCGACCGGCGGACGATCAACAATCAAACCTTCTGGTTGTACGCCCGCCCCGGCGAGACGCGAAGCTGCATCGGGTGTCACGAGACACCCGACACGGCCCAATTATCCAATCGGTTTCCTGCGGCGGCGACCGTGCGACCGGTCAAGTGCCTACCCACGGGCGGCGAGTTCTCCTATCGAGCCAAGGCCTGGCTGAAAGGCACCTTGCCCGACGAGTGCGAGGAACGCGCGCGAACCGTCCGGGCGGTCAACCTGATCGGCAGGCAATGAGATAATGAGATCTCGTCGTCAACTTCCCAACATACTTACTATCATGTGCGCACCTCGCGCGGAGTTTGCGGTTGTCGGCAACTACACCCCTCGATCCCCCGAGACGTTCTCCTGGATCTTGCCGCCCATGGCCAAATCGACGCCGTCTTTGCGCAGGGCGTCTTGGATTTGTGTAACTTTCACTTCGCGCGGGACAATCCCCTTCTTGGCAGCCATGGCCGCTGCCAATCCGGCTGCGTGCCCCGTGGCCGTGCAGTTTCCCATGCTCTTACCGGCGGCCATGGCGACGTGCGTGGCGGAGATCGAGCGCCCGGCCGTCAGCAGCCCGTCGACCTTCTCGGGCAGGATCGCTCGGTAGGGCACGTCGTGAATTCTCATCTTCGTGAACTTGTATCCCATCAGATCCAGGTAGCCGCTGCGCCACCCGATCGTATCCTCGAACGTGTGGCCCGCGGCGGCGTCCTCTTCGGTCAGGATGTACTCGCCCTTCAGACGCCGGGTCTCGCGCACGGCGATCTGCGGGTTGGTGGCGACCAGTTCGATATCCTTAAGATGCTCGCCGCCGAACTCGCGCATTGCCTGGGTCATTTGTAACGCCTGCCGCCGGCTGACGCACGCGGCCTCGCTGCGCTGCACCGGGTCGGTCATGTCGAACTGCCCAATGTCGCGAGTTCCGGTGTGGTTGATCCAGTAATGATGGCCGTTGGAAACGGGATGGAGTCTCCAACTTTTCGGGATCAGCGGGTACTTTTCCCGTGCGGCGTCGGCCAGTTTCCTCATGTTCACGGCACGAATCTGCTCGGGCGAAACATTGGCCATTTCCAGCAACAGGGTACTTGGCATCCGAGGAGCTTCGGTTTCCATCATCGTTTCGGCGCCGGCAAAGTAAGCCACGTCGGCGTCGCCGGTGCAATCGACGACGGCTTTGGCGGCAATCGTGGCCAGACCCTGCTTGGTTCCCACGACCACGCCGGTCACCCGATTGCCCTGGGTTAGCGTATCGACGACCGTCGAGTGTACGAAGTACTTGCATCCGACCTGGTCCAGCGCATCGAGCACGGCGACCTTGAGGTAGTCGACGTTGCAGTACAACTGATGTTGGCCGATGTAGACGGCCTGATCGCCGTAGGCCTGGAGTTTCTCGATGAGCAACTCGTGGACGACGGAGCGAGGCTTGCTTTCGGGGCGCATCTGGTTGATCGGCATCCCCAGCGACCACGAGGCCACGCCGCCGAAGAAGCCGCAGCTTTCGATCAGCAGCGTCTTGGCGCCGGTTCGAGCCGCTCCGAGTGCCGCCCCGATGCCGGCCGGTCCGCCGCCGACCACCAGCACGTCGGCCGCAGCCAACTGTCTCCTGCCGGATCGATTGCTCGCAGCCGCCGCCGGATGGGACGCACCTAGCATCCCCGCGCCGGCCAGACCGGCTCCGATGCCCGCTTGCTTCAGAAAACCGCGGCGTGTTCTTGACGGCGCGCTCATGCTCCCACCTTTCGTTTCCTCGGATTCTGACGGATGTGTACTGCGGAGCGTGGCTGGAGACTCGATCCGGCTCACGGCGCCGTCATCCTACTATGCGGTGCCGTGCCCGTCTACACTTTCCATCCGCAATGTCGGCGATTATGCCGCGATGGAAAGGGGCGGACGAAAACACGGTGCGGCGGGGTAAACCCGGCGGCTCGCGATCAAAAAAAGCGTCGCCCCCCGCCAAGGGGAGCGACGCTTGGTACGTTTTTGCGGTTTTTCAATTCGGCTTGACGGCTAGGCTGCCCGGCGACGCCAGCCGAACAGGGCCAAGCCGGCCAAGGCGCCCAGCAGCATCACGATCGTCCCCGGTTCGGGAACGGCCGCCGC
>JABMRB010000373.1 GCA_013202865.1 Candidatus Nealsoniibacteriota bacterium
GATTCCTACCACGGTTACCTACCTGCGTTTTGCTCTGACTTGCGCATCGTTGTTCCACGACGAAAACACGGAGCATGCGTTGCACTTCGTCACGCTAGGGACAAGGCGAGTCGCCGAAGCTTTGAGTTTTGTCCGCGGCGCGAACAGCGAACTCTTGAAGACTTACAAAAGAGAACGCCGTGGCTGGGACCTTTACTACGACACACTCTCCGCGATAGAATCTGCGCTGAAAGACAAGGATGCCTTCGCGGTTACGCTTCGTTACCGAGCTAGAAAGACTGTCGCAGGATGTCACATCAGCGACTCGTCCTGAAAAACCACCGTCTGTGAAGCAGCCGTGCCCCCCATTCGTGGGCCGGCTTTTCCGAAGCCGATCTCCGCAAGTTGGGACACGTTTTCCGAGGCATCCAAATCCGAGCCTCTCTTGCTCGTGGACTGCCTGCTCGCGTGCTGAGGGCGGTTCGCTACAATGACCGGATTATCGTATTCCGCCTCCCGAGGGCATGACCGTGAACGAGTCCGAGCCGGCCAAACCGAAGCGACGCTGGTATCAATTCAGCCTTCGCTCTCTGTTTGTACTAACGACGCTGGTTGCCATAGCCTGTAGCTGGTACATCGGCTGGTACGCCGTTGAAAGGCAGAAGACGGCGAAGATACGGGCGGCGGTTGCGGAGATTACTGAACTGGGCGGAGAAGCTAGCTACAGTCACAACAGAAAGGATGATGTTTTTCACCTGATCGTACAGACTACCGACGCCGGACTGGTCCACCTGAAAGGCTTGACGAAGCTCAACGGCCTGGACCTCTCGCACACTCAAATAACCGACGCCGGACTGGTGCATCTGAAGGGCTTGACGAATCTCAACAAACTGTACCTCCACCTCACGCCAATTACCGACGCCGGACTAGTGCATCTGAAAGGCTTGACGAAGCTCCAAAGCCTTGACCTCAGCTACACGCGAATCACCGATGCCGGGCTGGAACATCTCAAGGGCTTGACCAACCTCGGACGGCTGAACCTCCGCGACACGCAGGTCACCGACGAAGGCGTCAAGAAGCTCCAGGAGGCGTTGCCGAACTGCAAGATTGACCGCTAACCGCTGCCGTCAAACGTGGCTCGCTGCCAAAAGTCTCGTTTACTCGTACCTTTTCTCGGACGTCCGAGGAAACGACCCATTTTGGAACGCGAGGCGGCGACCGTCAGCCCCTCTCAATCGGGTGGAAAATGGCGGCAATTGACGCCGTCGCAGAAAACGGTCAAGCTGGGGTTCTTCGGATGCGTCGGCAATCGAACGAATTTTGGCATTCTCGCCTGGACTTGCTTGCAACTGGGGCAACGAGAGGGTCCAATTGAGAGCGCCGGAGCCGTTGTCCCATAGGACACGAAACCTGTCCAGCACGAACTGGAAAAGGAACCTTCCTCGATACGACCATTCGGCGTCAGGCAGCCGCCCATTCGACTAGTGGCGTGGCTGATGAGCGGCCTGAAATCCAGCCTAACCGGCCCGGGCCACGCTTGCAACCGGGGTGCAATGCGAACACAAATCTTGTTCATCGCTGCGCACAATAATTGGCGCAAGGAGGATTGCGGCATATACGCCGTCTTTGGCAGCGTCGCCAACCGAACTTACTACTTTGCCCATTATCATCGAGCTTTCCGGCATGGCTGTGCAAGGTCGCGAGCGAGGCGGTTTCGGTCAACCAAGAAGCATAGGAGCGAGATAGGATGAAGAGACTCATTGGACTACTGCTAAGCGGGATACTGTTCTCGAATACGGCAACTGCGGATGACTTTGCCTCGAAACGGCTTGAAAACTGGAGTCAATGGCGCGGCCCAAACGCCGACGGCATCTCGCCGAACGCAAATCCGCCGTCCACGTGGGACGAATCGACGAACGTGAAGTGGAAGGCGAAGATTCCCGGCTCGGGCAGCTCGACGCCGATTATCTGGGAAGACAAGATCTTCGTGGCCGCAGCGATTCAGACGGACCGAAAGGGCCCGGCCGCGGTCGAACGGACCGACGACCAACGACCTCAGCGGCCCGGCTCGTGGCTATCCCGCCGCTTCGGCGCTCGGTCACCCGAGAACATCTTCCAGTTCCTCGTGTTTTGTCTCGATCGCGAGTCGGGCCGCGTCCTCTGGAAGCGAGTCGTCGTCGAAGAGCAGCCCCACGAAGGATGCCATCGATCGCACGGCTTTGCTTCTGGATCGCCCACCACCGACGGCCGATCGCTGTATGTCTCGTTCGGATCGCGCGGAATCTACGCGCTCGACTTCGATGGCAACCTCCGATGGAAACGCGATCTGGGCGATATGCGCACTCGCAATGCGTTCGGCGAGGGCGCGTCGCCGGTGCTCTGCGGCGACTCGTTGGTCGTCAACTGGGACCATGAGGGCAATTCGTTCATCGTCTGTCTCGACGCGGCCACGGGGGAGAAGCGGTGGCGAACGCCTCGCGACGAAGCCACTACCTGGTGTACGCCGTTTGTCGTCCAGCACAACGGCATGACGCAGGTCGTCATCAACGGGACCAATCGAGTTCGGAGCTACGACCTGGCGACCGGAAAGCTCATCTGGGAGTGTGGCGGCCAGGTCGACAACCCGGTCGCTTCGCCGGTGGCCTCCGACGGAATCGTCTATCTGATGACCGGGCGCCGAGGTTACGCCTTGCAGGCCATTTCGCTCGACTCGTCGGGAGATTTGACCGACAGCAACCAGATTGCCTGGCAGCGCGACCGTGGCACGCCCTACGTCCCGTCGCCCGTGTTGCACGATGGCCTGCTCTACTTCCTCAAATCGTGCAACGGAATCCTCACGTGCGTGCGGGCCGACTCGGGCGAAGAGTTGTACGCCGAGCAACGTTTGGCGGACGTGCCGGACGTCTACGCCTCGCTCGGCTTCGCGGCGGGCAAAGTGTTCGTCGTCGGCCGCAATGGAACCACGGTTGTCGTCAAACATGGCCCGACGCTGGAGGTTCTGGCCGTCAACCGCCTCCAGGAAGGAATCGACGCCTCGCCCGTCTTCGTCGGCAACGAACTGTTCCTCCGCGGCACCGAACACCTATACTGTATTGTGGCCGATTAGCAGTCCGTTGAAAAAGTCGGTTTCGGTTGATTGATTCGTCCAAGGAGGGCTTTTCGGCCGATGCAGGTTGGCAACGTGCGTATGGCCAGATTCGGGCTCGTCGGGGCGAACATCGGCTCCAGAAGCCTGCCCTTTCCAAAAAGCTCATCCAATTCTCATACGTATTCTCGGACACGGCGAAAAACGACCGTGCGTGAAACACTCCATCGCGGGGCGGCTTGATGCAGCCTGGAGTCGGTCGAGAGCTATCCGGTACCCGCTTTTCGGCACCCTCAACCCAACGATTTGCAGGACGGCGCCTAACCGGCTCAAGTGTGTCGGGCCGAAGCACGCCTGGAAACCTCAACGATTGTCTGGATGCGTTCGGTGAATCAAGACAGCACAGCCGGAAAGATCCGGGTGACAATTGCGACGACGTGATGCAACAACGGCTCTGAATGAGAAACGACAGCCGGTCGAGGAATCTCTGCGCCAACCGTGTTCTACGATCACAAGCAACGAGTCATTTTCCGCCACCACGTTCGACAACATCAGCCCGCACGCAAGCCACCGAGACGGGCGCGTAGTTGCAGGTACATCCTGCCGTGAGGTTGGGCATGTTTAGCACGCCGTTGGCCGGGTATAGGTTGTTGTTCACCGAGCAACCCGGACGCACTCCCAGCAGCGGCGTGATCTCGCGGCTATCGAGATCAATCCAGGCCGAATTGGCACGATAACGCGTGGTCAGCAGGTGTGTACTTGCCCGCGTGCCCGTGCATCCGCGGCGGGTCCAATGCACTGGTTCGCCGATCGGATCGCCCGATGGAATATCATAGACAAGCAAGTTTTCTTCGTTGCCGGTAAGTAGCTTGTTGCCGGCAATGAATCCTGGCACTCCGGGTTTGGGCAACCCGTTTCCCTGAACGACAAGTTGTGTCGGCGGCAAATCGGCCTTTCGTGGCAGAGGTTTACCGTCGCTGCCTCGATAGAATCCCGCGGGAGTGACCACGATGTCGAACGACGTGCTGTACCGCAATCGGGCACCGCCTGCCCTTTGCCATATCCGTTCACCTGTGGCGATGTTTATCGCGAACATACTGCCATCACGCGTCTCGTCTTCGCCACGCCGCGGTTCGGTTAGTTCGGCACAGAACACCTTGTTTCCCCCCACCGCAAGGCTCATCGCGGCGCGCGTCGTCTCAACTCGCCATAACAGTTCGCCCGTGCGGCGATGCACACACAATACATGTGGCCCGCTGCTGCCCACCAGATGGTCATCGCAAATGCGAAGGTTATCCCAGGGCGTTTTGTTGAGGTCTTCAGGAAGGTCAATGCGTCCGGCCGGCTCGCCCGTGGCCGGATCGAAAACCAGGCAACTCGTGCCGGCGCTAACGTAAATCGCGTCCTCGACCACCACCAGTTGCGTTGTCGCCGCGAGGCTTGCGGGGGGCCCCCACTGTCGATGTCTTGCATAGCGGACAGCATCGCGGGCAAGGGAGGCGGTAAGGGGCTCGGCGCCGAGAGGCACCTCGACCTGCCACAGTTGGCGGCCCGTGTAGACGTCCGATGCTCGTAACAAGCCTTCCTCGAGAAGCACAAGCCGTCCGCCGGCGACGCGAACCTGGTTTTGCCCCGGATATTTGTGCCACCGCTGAGCCGCATCGAACCACAGCACAGCCATGGGCGAGCGGATGAATTCGTCTTCTGATGCTCCCGCGCTGGCTGCGTTGGCCTCCGCATGTGACCAATCCGCTGCTCCCGGTAGCGATCCCGAGCGGGCCAATAGCACGAAGTTGCCGGCCTCTCGAACGCTCGCACGCGGAAACGCTTCGTCTTGCACGATTTCCTCGATCCGGCTACGATCCGCTTGCGATCCCCAGGCACAGGCGACCCCGCCGTAGGGGCGAAGCGTATGGAATACGGCCTGCGCCAGCGCTCGTTCCCCCGCCCGGTCCAAACCATCGGGCGTCTCCGAAACGACGAGACTCGCCCAATACGGTGAGAACGGGTATGTCGCAGGATTGCCGACCAGTAAGCTCACCCGCGTTCCGTACAGTCCCGTGCCGTAGAGCCGGTCGCGGACTGCGGCGACCTTGCCCGGATCGTTATCCACGGCAATCACATGCAGGTTCGACTGCCGGGCAAGTTCTTCGACGAGACGCCCACGATCGATCCCCAACACCAGGGCGTAACCGTCGCGAACGCCCGTGGCGTCAAGGATAGCGTTGGCCTTCTCGGTCCACTTGTCGGCGGCGGGGGAACACGTGTTGGCCCCCCTGTGCGTCGTCGCTTCGCCAGGCCGTGGAGCGGCAAAGGCCAGAATGCTTCCCTCAACCGTCACGATGAATAGCTTCTCGTCGGCTGCCAGCATCCTCTGCGGTGTACCGTCGTATTCCGCGCGCCACACGACCTTCGGTTCCTGGCCAACCGTGTCAATCGCTTCGGCAACTCCCGGCCCACCGACATAGAGCCGGTTGCCCGCCTTGATATGCACGTCGAGTTTCGAGGGCAGTTCCCACAGTTGGCGAAAGACACCACCGAAAGTGTCTGGATGAGGATCCTCGCTACGGTGTGCTGGGAGGTCGGCCTGGGGTATCTCTTGGAGTGTGATTTTCGTCAGGTCGCGGGCCACGATGCTGCGGTCACTGTCGTAGATCGCTTCGGGCGTCATCACCGGCTGACGAAAGGAGTCAAGCTCTCGCTGGTTGGCCCGTTCGATGTCCAGCCGAGTCCAGCCGCCAGGATACAGCATGGGCTTGTAGTCCTGATTACCGGGCTTGGTTTTAGCAAATCGTTCGTTGCTGCGACGGGTAATGTCGTACAGATCGCCGCCGTGGCTGAGATAATTGCCAACGCCGGCCACGAACCAGCAGCCTTTGGGTAACCCGTTGCGTCCTCCCCAGCCCGTCGTGTACGTATGCAGCTTGCCCGTTTTCAATTCGAGGAAAGCCGGCAGTTGCGCGCCGCAGGGAACGACCAGCCTGTCGCCGACGATCGCCAAATAGCCCTGGGGCGTCAAGCCGGCGTACTGTCCGATGCCGTGGTCCCAGTTGCTTTTCGGGATGTGATTGCCGTCGGTGTTTGACCAGACGGCTTGCCCCGACTCGGCGTCCACTGCGTGAACGAACACACCTTCGGTTGGCCACAGGCCTGCGGCAAAGTAGATCACGCCATCGGCCAAGACGGGACCGCCCCGGGCAGGCCACAACGAGACTAATCGTCCATGACCCATGACCTTGCGATCGGGCTTCCCTTCGGGAAGACCACGGAACCTCCAACGCAGAGAGCCGTCGTTGGCGTCCACGCAATACAGATGGCCGTCGTCTGAACCAAAATAGAGATTGTCCTTCCAAGCCACGGGGGCAAAGCGGACCGGCCCCTCGGCGAAGAACCGCCAACGCTCGTTCCCCGTCTCGGTGTCCAACGCCGTGACGCTGTCCGTGACCATTGAGGGAACGAACATGGTGCGGCCGAGCACTACCGGCTCGTAGGAAGCGTCGTATGCGAGGCGGTTTTCCTGGGGGAACGCCGGCTGTGGAACTGGAAGGGTGCGCGTCCAGCGGAGTTGGAGGTTGGCGGGCAGTTCGTGTGGTGATGCCGCGGTGCGTCCTACATCGTAGCGGAACTGCGGCCAGTCACCGGCCCACACATGAGCCGTCAGCAGGCAAGGCACGATTAACAGAGCGAGGTGAAATAACCGTTTCATGAGTTTCCTTCCGGCGCGTCTCAAATTGGGTCCAACTTGCTACAGGCTGACTCGTCGAGCGTCTCGATGGTAGCCAACAGAAAAGCGAACTGGCCGCTCCCTTTCGTGATTCTACCCGACCGTGACTAGCCGTGCCACCGTTTCCAGTGTCACGGTGCCGGAAATGGCAACCGAAGAACGGCAAAGTCGTGGTGAGCGGCAAGCCGTTAGCCGCCGGTTTTGCTGGTGTAACGTTTGCCCGCGGGGACCGGTGACTAGCGCCATGCCGCTCATTCAGCAACCCATTTCCGGCAATTCCCCGACTTTGCAGTCCTCCTGCGGCAGCGGCCTGTTGACTTGACTCGCGGTACTAGCCAGACTATTCTGCGGTTGAAGTTATTCTGCATAAAGGTGAATCATAACATGTCGAGACGCTAAGAGAAAGGGGTAATTCAATGAGAACGAGTATTCCATTTTCCTGTTTCATTTTGATCGGTATCGTCAGCATCACCGCCGTTTCGGATATTTGTGCTCAGACCTCCCGGGAGCACATTCTCACAAAAGCGGAGTCACGACTGCGTGCAATCTATGATCGAGATGAGTTCCGGCCCAAGGGATTTCGTGCAGACTGGCTTCCCGATAGTTCGGGCTATACGGTTCTGGAGTCGGTTCCCGATGCAAAAGAGCAGATGCTGGTGCGCTATGACGCCGCCAGCGGCAAACGCACGGTCTTGAACTCACCCCAGAAAGAAAAGTCCGACAGATCCGGCAACATTTCCCCGGACGGTCAGAGCGTCCTCTACTCGGAACAAGGGAATCTGTACGTGCGCGACCTGAGCAGTGACCGGGTAATTCGTCTCACGAAGAACGCACCCGACAGCCCGGTTTCAAACAGCCGTGCAGTGTGGAGCCCCGATGGAAAGTGGATCGTCTTCGTGCAATCGGATGCTTCCGAAGTGAAACTAAGGCCGGTTCTTGTTCCGGGCGATCCCTCGTATCCGAAAGTAAAGGAAGTCCGATTTGCCCGAGTGGGCGGGACCATATCGACGCTACGTGTCGGCGTTGTCAATGCCCTGGGAAACGAGACGCGCTGGCTCTCCATTCCCGTACCGGCAGACGGTTTCTATCTGGGGCAGGTCAGTTGGGCTGGAAATTCGGATGAGCTGCTGGTGGAAAAGCTGAGCCGATTCCGAAACGAGCGTGAGTTTCTCCTCGCCGATGTCCGCACCGGTGCCATCAGACGCATCTTCCACGAATCTGATCCGGCGTGGGTCATCGCCAGCTACGGCAAGAACGCCGGGCTTACGTGGATTCGCGATGGCCAGGCATTCATTGTTCTGAGCGAAAAGGACGGCTGGCGACACGCCTATGTCTACTCGCGAGACGGCAAGGAACTGGATCTCTTAACACCCGGCAAGTACGACATTATCGAACGCGCCGTGGTGGACGAGGCGGGAGGTTGGTTTTACTACTATGCATCACCCGACAACGGGACGCAGAAGTATCTCTACCAGGTAGGTCTGGACGGAACCGGAGATCTGAAACGAGTCACCCCCATGGACCAGCCCGGCACGCATGACTACGCATTCTCTCCCGATGCTAAGTGGGCGTTCCATACTTACTCGACTTTTGACACCCCCCCCGTCACCGAACTTGTGCAACTGCCCGAACACCGGGTCGTACGCGTGCTCGAAGACAATGGTACACTACGGAAGAAAATGAAGTCGTTGATCTCCCAGCCAACGGAGTTCTTCGATCTCGAAATCGGCGATGGCGTGGCTATGGACGCGTGGATGATCAAACCCAGCGACTTCGATGCTTCGCGAAAATACCCCGTATTCGTATACGTGTATGGAGAACCGCATGGACAGACCGTGTTGGATGCCTGGGGACGCAGCCAAGCCGACTTCCATCGCGCAATCGCCGACCTCGGCTATCTCGTCGTAACCATAGACAACCGGGGTACACCGGCGCCGAAAGGGGCGGCGTGGCGGCGGTCGGTGTTCGGCAGCCTTGGCCCACTCTCGACCGAGGAACAGGCAGCAGGCCTGAAGGAGTTGGGCCGCGACCGACCATACGTCGACTTGTCTCGGGTTGGCATCTGGGGGTGGAGCGGTGGTGGCTCGAACACGCTCAACGCGATGTTCCGCAAGCCCGATGTCTATCACGTGGGGATCGCCGTTGCGCCCAAGCCGCAGCCACATCTCTACAATGCGTGGTTCCAGGAGATCTACATGCGGACCCGCGAGGTGAACCCGGAGGGATACCGCCGGTCCGCGCCAATCAACTTTGCCGAGGGCTTGAAGGGAGACCTGCTGATCATTCACGGTACGGGCGAGACCAACACCCATCTTCAGATTACCGAAGGGCTGGTGGATCGCCTCATTGAACTGGGCAAGCA
>JABMRB010000374.1 GCA_013202865.1 Candidatus Nealsoniibacteriota bacterium
GCATAACTACCAGGGGGCCCATGGCGTTCTGCCGCCGGGGGTGACCGATTCCCAGGGCCCGATCGCCAGCCGGCCCCAAGGCCAGCACGTCAGTTGGCTGGTCCACGTGCTGCCCTACATCGACGAGCAGGTCACGTTCCAGCACGTTGATCTCTCGGTCGGGGTCTACAGCAAGGCGAATGCCCCGGCCCGCGACGTAGGGATCGAGTTGTTCGTGTGCCCAAGTTATACGGGCCAGCCGAAAGTGCAGGGCGGCTGGATGAGCAACTACGCCGGGTGCCATCACGACGTGGAGGCCCCAATCGACGAAGACAACCACGGCGTCTTCTATCTCAACAGCCACGTCAGTTCCAAGGAGATCCTCGACGGCGCCACGCATACGATCTTCGTCGGCGAGAAACTGGGTAACGCCAGGGACCTCGGCTGGATGTCGGGCACCCGGGCCACCTTGCGCAACACCGGAACTCCGATCAACTGCACGACCGCCGACACCGGCGGCTGGTCCGACTGGGAGGAGGGGGATAGAGATCCGTTTTGGGTCGAGGATGCCTCCGTCGACGAATTCCTGGACGAAGAAATCGACTTGCAGAAGCCAACCTACGTGGGCGGGTTCGGCTCGGACCACCCCGCCCTGGCGAACTTCCTCTTCGGCGACGGAGCGGTTCGAGCCGTGTCTGAAGACATCACGCCCGCCGTGCTGCAACAACTCGGACATCGCGCCGACGGCAAGCTGTTGACCGATGGGCCCACGCGAGGTGGTCGGTAAGATGAATTCGTACTGCTTTTCGCTGGCTTCACTTTTCCTGCTCACCGCCGTCGTGGCCGTCTTCTTCGCGGCGATCGGCCCCAATATGGAGGCCACCGACCGGGACACGCTGACTGTCTGCACCGTCGTCGGGCTGATCATCGGCGCCCTCACCGGCACGGTCATCGGGGCCGGGCAGGATCGGCCCGGGCGGAGCATCCTTCTCACCCTGCCGACGGGTGTGATCGCTGGAGCCGCAAGTGGGGCCCTGTTGGCCGTGCCGGGCAAGTTCCTCACCATTGCCGTCGGCTCGCTCTTGCTGCTGCTGATCTCTTTGGTGGTGCGTTCTCTATCAAAGTGGAAGGACACGCCCCCAGCTTCTCCCTAGCAGGCCCATCGATCCAGCGTTTTCGACGGCCTCGCAAGGCAATCGTACGGAATTTCCGCGCGCACTCCCCAAAAAGGGAATCCCAAAGCGGGCGAATGCGTCTATAATAGTAAGTGAAGGGCTACCACGACGAGAAATACCCATGGCGAGCGGAACAGTTACCCCCCCGCAGATCGGGGCGGACGACCAGAATCAGGCCGGGCCAAATCAGGCCGGTTCTGCGCAGGTCGATCATTTCATCGAAGAACGGCTTCGCCAAACGCGACGTCAGGTCAAGGGTGTCGATATTGCCGGCGGACTGATGACGTTGGCCATCGGCACCTTGGCCTACCTGCTGGCCGCCGCCGTGATCGACCATTGGATCGTCTCCGGCGGGCTGGGGTTTGCCGGCCGGCTGTTGCTGCTAATGGTGCTCATCGCCTCCGCGACCGGGTACTTCGTCCGCTACGTGCTGCCGGCGATCCGCTACCGGATCAACCCGATCTTCGCGGCCGAGACGATCGAGCGAAGCCGCCTGTCGCCAGGGAACAACGCGTCGCTGAAGAACAGCCTGATCAACTTCCTGCTGTTGCGCGGCCATCGTCGCGAGGTCTCGCCGGTGGTCTATCAGGCGTTGCAGCAGCGGGCGGCTACCGACCTGTCGCAAGTCGAAATCGAAGCGGCCGTCGATCGAACGCACGTCTTCCGGCTCGGCTACGTGCTGGTCGGCGTGCTGGCCGTTTGCGCGCTCTACCAGGTCATCTCACCCAAGAACCCGCTGGTCTCGGCCGCCCGGGTAATCTGGCCGTTCGCCGCGATCGACGCACCCACCCGCGTGACGATCGAAAACGTGCGACCGGGTAGCGTGGACGCCTACTTCGGCGACGTGATCGAGGTCTCGGCGGAGGTCGACGGGCTCGAAGACGATGAAACCGTATCGCTGCACTACTCGAGCGACGACGGCCAGATCGTCGATCAAGTGATTCCGATGACGTTGCCCAAGGGCGAGTATCGCCACCAGTGCAAGCTGCCGCCGGGCGAAGGCGGGCTGCGGCAAAGCATCACCTACTACCTCGTCGGCGGCGACTGCAAGACCGAGCGGTTCTCGGTGACGGCCCAAACCGCCCCGGCGATCGTCGTCAAAGCCATCGAATACGACTATCCGGCGTACACCCGCATCGCCGACCGGACCGTCGAGCGAAAAGGCGGCGACCTGCGGGCGATCGAGGGTACGAAGATTACGATCGTGGCCAAGGCCGACCGGGAGATCCGCACGGCCGAAATCGACTTCGATTGCGACGGCGACCCGGGCCTGCGAATGACCGTCCGCGGCGACGAGGCGATCGGGCAGTTCACGCTATCGCTCGTCGGAGACGGTGACTATCGAAGTGACAGCCCGCCGCGACCGAAACACGAGAGCTACCAGATACGCTTCACCGACGCCTCCGGCCGAGATAACCCTCAGCCGATCCGGCACCGGATCGAGGTGATCCGCGACCTGCCGCCGGTCGTCGACCTGCTCTCGCCCGAGGAGGAAGACGTCCAATTGCCCGAGGACGGGCGGCTGGCGATCACGGTTCGGGCCCTCGACCCTGACTTCGCCTTGCGCCGAGTCGTCCTGCAGACCGACGCACTGCGAGCCAACCAGACGCAGACCGGTCACGACAGCGAGTCGCTGAAGATCCCCCCACTGCTGGGCAAACTGCACGAAGGGGAGTTCAAGGGGACCTACATCTTCGAGCCGGCCCACTTCAATCTTGTCGCGAACGACCGCGTGCTCTATTGGGTCGAGGCAGAAGACAACAAGCGGCCGCGGCCCGGCCGCAACGAGACGGCCCGGCGATGGATTACGATCGTCGGTGCCGACAGTGGCCAGCCACAGCGGCAGCCCGGCGCCGGTCAAGATCCACCGCCGCAAGAGCAGCCCCGGGAAGTTCCTAAGCAACCGGGCGTGAAGCCCGAGAAGGACCCGCCGTCTGAGGGCCATCCACCGGAGGACCCGCCGCAAGACGCGGCCGATCCGCAACCGGGCGACGACCCGCCGCAGGACCCAGAGCATTCCGACGATCCGGAAGCAGGCGAGGAAGGTGAAGGTTCTCCCCAGGCCGCCGAAGGTGAGGGCACGCCGCGACCGGGCGACGAAGGCGAGGGGACAGAAGGAGATTCCGGCAAGCCCTCCGAACCGCTCGACGGAGATACGCAACCCGGCGACATCATGGAGAAGGTCCTCGAACACCAGAAGAAAGAGCAAGAGAAGCAGGCGGAGCAGAATCAGACGCCGCCCAGCGAACAAGATCAAGATCCGAAACCGGGTGGACAGGATCAAGATCCGAAACCGGGAGGACAGGCTCAAGACCCGCAACCGGGTGGACAGCATCACCACCCACAACCGGGCGGACAGCATCAACACCCGAATCCGGGGGGACAGCATCACCAACC
>JABMRB010000375.1 GCA_013202865.1 Candidatus Nealsoniibacteriota bacterium
GCCCTGACCTACGTCGTATCCGACGCCTTCAACACGAGCACAAAACACGCCCCCTCGGCCGCGTCTTGCTCCAGCCGCAGATCGCCGCCCATGTCGCGAGCTAGCCGCCGGCTTAGGGCCAGGCCGAGCCCCACGCCCGGGGCGCTGTGGGCCGCTTCGTCCGCCGTCTTCGAGAACGAACGGAACAACCGGCGACGAACCGACTCCGATACGCCCGGGCCGTGATCGCGAAGCCGAATCTCCGCCTTGCCGTCGATTCGGGAAACCGCCAGATGGATCCGCTTGTCGGCAGCGTCGGCAGCGTACTTGCAGGCGTTGTCGACGAGGTTCGTCAGAATCTGCTCGACGGCCGAGGCGTTGGCTTCCACCGCGATCGGCTCGCCCTCGCCATCGGCGGCAACGGCCAATTCCAACCCGGCGTGCGCGGCCCGATCGCGCAACCGCGGCACGATCGGCTCGAGCAGCTTGTCGACCGGGTGCGTCTCCAACTGCCCGTCGGTCCGGCCGCGTTCGAGCCGGGCGTAGGAGAGCACATTCTCGACCATGTGGGTCAACCGTCCCGCTTCGCTTCGCAGCGTCGACAAATAGACCTTCTGCTGCTCTTCGTCGGAAACCATGCCCTCGGCGAGCATCTCGGCGTACATCTGGAACGTGGTCAGCGGCGTGCGGAGTTCGTGCGTCACTGCGGTAACGAACGATGCGCGACGTTCGCTCAGCCGCACCACGCCGTAGAGCAACCCGGCCACGGCCACGGCCGCCAGCAGCATGCAGGTCCAGGCGACCGCCAGCGAGAACTCGATCGGCGAGAGACCGTCGCCGCGCCGCGCTGCTTCGCCCGCCACCGACAACGACTTGGAAACCGGCCCGTCGAGAACCGTCCGGCCCGGGATCAGCCGCACCGGAATGGCTGCCAGCGTATGCGGCTCTTCACCGAGCGTGGCCGGGTCGGCCGGACGCAGGTCGGCTTCGGGCAGCAGGTCCTCGATCTCTTCCAGCAACGATCGCTTGATGGCGGGCCAATTCAGCAGGCAGCCCTGAAGATACTCCTTCCCTCCGGCCGACACGCGACGGGCGAGAACCAGGCTGCCGTCGATCCAGAGCGGCGTCATCAACACGCCGCGGACGTCGGTGGTCGGCAACGACAAATCGTTGAACCAGTTGTCGTCGTAGTTCTGCGCCATCACGGCAGCGCTGTTCGTCACGTTCACGTTTCGCCGGTAGTATTCCGCCGCCGCGCGACCTTTCTGCTGCGACTCCTGCTGCCGCTGCCGCATCACCGTCCGCTGCTCGGGTGACTGATCGAATTGGGCAAAGACCATTCGCATGGGGTCCGGCGTGCTTTCGGGCAGCCGTGCCAGGAGCTTCTCGCGGTCGAGGATCGACCGGGCCTGCTCCAGGTGCTCCTCCGCCTCGGTGGCCGCCTCCACACTCAGGTTGTTTCCCAGGGCCAACTTGCGATTGCTCCCCAGCGGGACCTGCGGCGAGGTGAGCCGCCCGTCGGGCTCGAACTGGAAATAGATAATAACGTGTGCGCTCCGCTCGGACAGCAGCGGCGATGGGACCAGCATCTCACCCCCGCCACGGTCGTTGAACATCTGCACGTACGCCCGGTTGATCGGCAGGAACGGGCTGTAACAGAAATAGGGCCGTGCGCTCTCCTGAGCAACCAACAGCGCCAGCGCCGGGTCCATTCGCCACAACGCCACCCGGATCTTCTCATCGGCGGCCGTCTCGCGAAGCGCCTGGGCCTTCTCCCACTGGGCCTCGGCCTCCGCCGACTCCAGCTTCAACGCAGCCACACTGATCCACCCCATGGCAGCCAACAGCACCGCCAGGCAGATCAGGAAGCTCAGCCATATATGCCAGGGTCGCGTCATTTCTTCTCGTCATTTGAAAACATATATCCTTTGCCGCGAACGGTTAAAATCACTGCTGGCCGGTCGACGTCGGCTTCCAGCTTCTCGCGGAGCCGGGCGATGTGCATGTCGATGGTGCGGGTGGAAAGGCCCTTAGGGGTGATCCGCCATACGTTGGCCAATAGTTCGTCGCGGGCGATCGCGCGGCCCGAGTTGGCGGCCAGGTAGTGGACGAGTTCCATTTCGCGTTCGGAAAGCTCGTTGCGCTGCCCGTCGTCGAAACGGACCTCACGCCGGGCAACGTCGATCCGCCCGCCGGGGATCTTGATCTCGGTAACGTCCGAGGGCCGCTCCGCACTGCGACGCATCACGGCCTCGACCCGGGCCAGCAGTTCCTTCACGCTGAACGGCTTGACCACGTAATCGTCGGCCCCGTCGCGGAGCCCCCGCACCCGTTCGGATTCCTCGCCGCGGGCGGTCAGGATGATCACCGGCATGGTGGGACGCAGCCGCCGGACCTCGGCAAGGATCTCGAATCCGCCGGGCCCCGGCAGGACCAGATCCAGCAGCAGCAGGTCGAACTCTCCGCGGACGGCCATTTCCATGCCTTTGGTGCCGTCGGCCGCCTCCATCACGTCGTAGCCGGTGAACCGCAGCGCATCGACGATCCCCCGGCGGATCGCCGCGTCGTCTTCGACGGTAAGGATGCGTTGGCGGTTCATGGCGTTGCGTATGGTAGCCATCTCGCTGCGGCGAGATGTAGCTTCGTCTCGCGGAGCGAGACGACTACTATTCCCCAACCTACATCATTCTACTCGGTATTGCCAGGGATAATCTTTCGCGTACTCAGTGCGAAGGGACAAATCGCTCGTAAACGTAAGTGAGCGTCTTCTGCTCGCCCGGCTTGAGCGTGACGGCCCAGGTAACCGACCCGGCCCGTTCGAGCAGCTTCAGCTTGCTCGGGTCGACGGAAATTCCGGCGTCGGCGTCCGCCTCGATCGGCTTGCCGGGGATCGGGTTCGAGATGATGATCTTGACGTCGCGCTTCTCGTAGTTCCGCAGATGCACGGTGCCTTTCAGGGTGACCAGATCGAGGTAGACGTGTGTGGCCGGCGAATGGGCCTTGAGCTTGCGATCGATCTCCCGCTCGCTCTTGCTGTGGGCAACGTTGATCGCGGCGGTGACGGGGAATTCGCCGTTGCTGCCCTTGGGGGTGTACTTCAACAGGTCTTCGCTCAGCGGATGCTCGGCACTCACCGCCAGGCAGGGCCCGGTGGTCCAGGCCGTGTCGGTCTGGTTGTGCAGCACGAGGAAGTGCTTCATCCCCTCCGGCGGCGACCACCGGTAGATGTGCGAATACTTGATCTTGCGGGTGAAGAGCGTGATGATCGCCTTCTCACCGCGTCGCAACGTGACGTCTTTCTTCGTGTAGACGGTATAGTCGGTAGAGGCCGCGCCGCTCATTTGCGGGAGGTTCCCCAGCGACGCCTTCAGGTCTCCGCCACCATCGGCTACAGGCCGTTCGACCACGCCCGGCGCAGCCAGACCCGGGGCTTGGATGGCATTGCTGACGATCGCCGCCCGATTCATTATCTGTGTGGTCACCTGTTGCGGGACGGCCTGGGCGGCCAGCGCCGCGCCGATGCTGCGGATCTTCTGCCCCACGGCGATCGGGGCCATGTAGTCCGTGTGCGTGAAGTGCGGCACGCCGACGACCAGATGCAGGTCGGTGTGGATCAGGTCCTCGGCCGCATTGACCACGGTGCCGCGGAGCGTCAGCTCGGCCGTCTCGTCGTCGAGCACCTTGAGCGTGTAGTCGGGAATCCAGGTGATCCCCTTGCGCAGGTAGGCCATGCCCATGGTGCTCTTGTCGGCCGGCTTCTCTTCGTCGCCTTGCACATGAACCCGCAGGGGCAGTTCAAGGATCTGCATCTTCGTGATCCCCACCAGCGGCACGGCGAAGCTGTTGCTGCCGCTGTCGAGCACGACGAACTCCGGCCCCACGGAGACCAGCTTGCCGGCCGCGTTGCGGTCCTGGCCCTTGTGCTTGTAGTACAACTGCACTTTGAGGTTCGTGCTGGCCTCGAGCCGCGCGCGTTTGGAGGCAACGTCCTTCGGCGCGTCGCGGCCGTCGAACTCGACCACTTCGCCGGGACCCGAGCCGACAATATCCACGGCCTCCTTCTCGTTGAGCGAGTAGATCGCCAACGTGCCGAACAAAGCCGGCGGAATGTGCTCGGCCACGCACCATCCGTCGCGGAACTTCACGTCGCCCTCGCGCATGAAGAACCCCAGGCCGTTCTTAAAGACGGCCACCGACCGGGTCTTAGGTTTCCACAGGTGGGGATTGTCGTCGTCCTCCTCGGCGGCGGCGGCGGCCTCGGCAGCCGTGACGACGGCCGGTCTTCGAACCGACATGGCCACGGCCACGGTCAACAGCAGGGCCACGGTGAGCAGTTTTTGGTACGTCGTGCGGTTCTTCCAGGATTCGATCGGCGTGGGCATTGTGGGGTTCCTCTTTCTTGTGGGACGTGGGCTGTGGGGCAGGCAGCGTCGGCCGCTGGGTGCCAGTCGCCGACTCAAGCGACTGCCCATATTCTATCAGCAGTCCCCCCCGTAAGGTGTAACTGGTTTGTAACAACACCGAAAACGACACATTCTGGTCAGCGACGACACTCCGGCGATTTGCGCGAACATTCGGAAGATACTCGTGGCATCAGCAACCAACCCGGCCGTTGCAGAGAGGGCCGCCACGTGGTTCGACGGATCCGCAACAGAGCGCGAGCGAGAGACTTTCGAGAGCGATTTCGCCCTCCCGGGGCCGGGGGGACTAGCGGCGGTGATGCGGGCCGTCGATGAAGGCCGACCGTATTCGGTTGCCTTCATCGGCGTCCGCCTGCCGCCCGGCCAGGACGGAATCGAGACGCCCAGCCGGTTGTTCTGCCAGGCTACCGCTATCCGCCGCAACCACAAGGCCGCAGATCACAATAGTCGCACACTTCGAACTCATCCTCGTGGTCGATGATGCCCGGCTGTCCGTCCGGTACGATGGCCACAGGAAGATCTTCGTTCGGTTCGCAAGCAATGTCTATCATCGTGCCGTTCTCCCGATTGGCGATATACACTTTTGTCAACTACTAGTCTAATGATACGGTCGCGAGCAAGCGGGCCGGGTCGCCACTTCATCTCCCGCCACGATCGGCCCCTCGTAGCTACGCTCGCCAAACGAAGCGTCGACCGGGGGGCAACCAAAGTCTAGCATACTCTAGGGGGTCTGCGGCGAGATTACCGCATGCAGACCCTGCGTAGACTGGGGTGTATCAGAAGAAACGCCCCCGCCCCCGTTCGGGGGGGTAGGCCACGCAAAAACCGAATTGTCACCAAGAATACCGCTGCGGCGGTTTGACTATCTCGCCCAGCTATTCCTGTCTTTCTTGACACCGGGCCTCTTCGCCACGATAATCTGCCGCCCCTTATCTTGGCCGGGACGATTGCCGATACCAAGTTGTGTACGATTCCCCTTTGGAGCCAACCATGTACCACAGACTGTTTCGACGGATGACGCTTGGACTGGTGATTCTCGTCGCCATCTCAGCCGCCGGGTGTCAATCCCCCCATCGAGCGGATCAAGGCGCATTATTCGGTGGACTGACGGGAGCCGCTGCCGGAGCCATCATTGGCAATCAGTCTGGCAATCCCGGGGCCGGGGCCGCGATCGGGGCCGGGCTCGGCGCGATTACCGGTGCGGTCGTCGGGCAAGAAATCGACGAGATCGAGGCTCAGAATCGGGCACAGATCGAATACCAACTCGGTCGCCAGGTTGCCGCCGGGGCCGTCACGATCAACGACGTCGTGGAGATGAGCGTCAACGGCGTGGACGACGGACTGATCATCAACCACGTCCGCGCCCACGGCATGGCCGCGCCGCTTCAGCCGTCCGACCTGAGCTATCTGACGCAACAGCAAGTCAGCAATAACGTGATCAAGGTGATGCAGGAGCCCCCGCCGCAACGGGCCCAGAAGGTCGTCTATCGAGAGGCCCCGAGGCCGGTGATCGTGCGGGAATACCACACCGCGCCTGTCTACGTGGCGCCTCCTTACCGCCCCCCGCACTACTACCAGCGGCGACACCGCCCGTCGCAGGTCGGTTGGGGTGTTTCGTTCCACAATTGAGAGGTGAAGGGGGATGCGGGCGCGCTCAGAAGTCGTACAGGAATTACTTCCCGATTTGGCTGTGAGCTCTGAGGGGTGAGGGAGCGGGTAGTCGGGGTTTCAATTTGCAATTCTCAATTTGCAATTCTCAATTTGCAATTCTCAATTTGCAATTTGCAATTCCCAATTTGCAATTCCCAATTTGCAATTCCTCCCCCCCTGCTTGTGGTTCCCGCCTGGGGTTGTTACGCTTAGGGACTTGTCGCCGAGGCTGCCTTGGCGAGCTAACTGCTGCCGCGAGATGGAAGTCTGACACCATGCAAATCGACGCGATCGACGTATTTCGTTTGGCTTTGCCGTTGCATAAGCCGCAGAAGATGGCCGGCCGGGAAGTGGACTCGCTGGAGACCGTGCTGCTGCGGATGCGTAGCGGAGACGCCGCCGGCTGGGCCGAGGCGGGTGTGGGTAATGCGCCGGCGGCGGCCGGCGAGTGGGCCGGTGGGGTGTTTGCGTGTTTGAAGGATTGGCTTGTGCCGGCCGTGGTCGGCACGGCGATCGACTCGGGCGACGAACTGGCCGAGCGGTTGGCTCCGTTTCGCGGCAACCGGTTCGCGAAGGCCGCCCTCGATATGGCGTGGTGGGATCTGCGGGCAAGGATGCGAGAGATTCCGCTGCACGAACTGCTCGGCGGCGAGCGTCTGGCGATCGAGGTCGGGCCGACGTTGGATCAGATGGAATCGATCGAGACGTTCCTCGAACAGGTCGGCCGGGTATTGGACGACGGATTCGCCCGGGTGAAGCTGATGATGCGGCCCGGTTGGGACGTGCAGATGATCGATTTCGTGCGTAAGGAGTTCCCGGTCGCGGCGTTGCACGTCGACGTCGAAGGCGACATGGGGTTGCAGCACATGGATTCGCTCTGTCGGCTGGACGATTTCGGGCTGGAGATGGTCGAACAGCCGTTGCCGCCGGACGATCTGGTCGGCAGCGCGATGGTGCAGGACGCGTTGCGCACGCCCGTCTGTTTGGACGAGGGCGTGACCACGCCGGAGCAGGCCGATCAGGCGTTGGACCTGAAGAGTTGCCGGTTCATGAACGTTCATCCTGGGCGCGTCGGCGGGCTGACCGCGGCGGTGGCCATCGGCGACGCGTGCAAGCGGCATGACGTGCGTTGCTTTGCCGGCGCGATGCCGCAGGGTTCGCTGGGCGCGCGTTTTGAACTGGCGTTGGCCGCCAAGGCGAACTTCGACTATCCGGCCGACTACTACCCCGCGGCCGAGCGGCTGGCCGAAGACGTCGTCGAGCCGTTGCGGCCGAGGCGCGAGAGCCCTGAAAGCAGCATGCAGATCGCGCTCTGGTCGGAGCCGGGGATCGGCGTGGAGCCGGATGCGAAGTTGTTGGAGCGGTTTTGTATTGAGAAGGCGAGTTTGTAGTGTGTGGCAAGCAACCCGAGTCGGGGCGGCAGTACAACTGCCACCCCAACCGGTGATTAGGTTGTTAGGAGAACAAGATGATTAGCGTACTTGCAACGATCGAATTGGCCGAGGGTCGGCGGGACGATTTCCTGACGGCGTTTGGCGAACTTGTGCCCAAGGTGGCGGCCGAGGAGGGATGTATCGAGTATGCACCCTGGATCGACGCGGCCACCGAGATCGATGCCCAGCCGGAGCTGCGCAGCGGCACGGTCGTGGTGGTCGAGAAATGGGAGAGTCTCGATGCGCTTCAAGCCCACCTGATGGCGCCGCACATGATGGAGTACCGCAAGGCCGTCAAATCGATGGTGACCGGCACGGCGTTGCAGATTCTCGAGCCGGCGTGATTTGCCGGCCGATTCGCCGTTTGTAGTGACCGCATTCATGCGGTCTTGGCAACCTGAGCCCGATAAATCGGGCCACTACGAACCAATCTCGCCGCTACCGCGTAATTCAGACAAACAGGGCGGCCCTGGGGCTTTTCATGGCCGTCGCCGGCGCTTACACTCTACGTAGGGAGAGCGGAAAGCGATGACGGCTACCATAGAACATGATCGTCCACGCGGCAGCCGGCGGCGAAGACCCTCGGTCGCCTGCTGTGTGGTTTTGGCGTTGGCCGCCCTGACGGCGCTGCCCACGCTGACGTCGTTGCCCGGCTGTGGCGGTTGTCGCCAGGACTCGGCCAAGACCAAAGCAGCCAAGGCCAAGGCGAAGAAAGAAGCTGAGGAGAAGAAGAGGAAGGAGGAGCTGGCGAAGAAGAAGCGCCGCAAGCCCGACTTCGAGCCGATCACGCCGGCCAGCCAGCCGATGGCCGGCAAAGCGTCGGGGACGTGGTACAAGCCGTCGCATTGGATGAGCACGACGATCGCGGCGAAGACCAATCACTTCGATTTCCCCGGCGAACTCCAACTGGAAGTGACCGACAACAAGGGCAAGCTGGTGCCGGTGCCTTCCACGCGATTCACGTTGGCCACCACCCGCGACGCCCCGTTGCACAAGGGCAAGCAGAAGCACTTCGAGTCGGTCGTGTTCACACCTTCCGGCGGACAGTCGCTGCGGATGGCCGGGCGGCTCAACAGCCGCAAGAGCGGGCGGACCTACGGGTTCTTCTCCATACCGATGCGGATGCCGTCCTACCAGTATCATCTCGTCGTGCTCTCCCGGCAGCCGAACTATTCCTACCTGAACACACTCGCGTCGGTCAAACCATCGGCGAGTTCCTTTGGCATGAGCGGTCCGATCGCTTCTTACTACCGCGTCGTGCCGATCACGGTCGATCCGCAGGTGAAGTCGCGCGTGGAACTGCCCTCTTATGCGATGCTCTGGACCGGCGTTGCGTGCGTGCTCTGGGACGAGGCCGATCCGAGCAAACTCAACCTGATGCAGCAGCAGGCCATGCTCGACTGGTTGCACTGGGGCGGTCAACTGATCCTTAGCGGCCCGGGCACACTCGGGGTGCTCCGCGGCAGCTTCCTGGAAGACTACCTGCCAGCTACCGAGGCGGCAACGCGGGAACTGGCCGCCGTGGATTTCGAACCGCTGCTGGAGTGGTGCGACCGCAGCGACGCGGAGACGCAGGAGTTGACATTGCGTCGTCCCGTCCCGGCGATCGGGCTCAAGATGCACGACGACGCCCGATACCTTCCCGGCAGCGGAGAGCTGATCGCCGAGCGCCGCGTGGGCCGGGGGCGCGTCGTGGTGACCACGTTCCGGCTCAGCGACTTGCAGTTGACCGCATGGAAGGGCTTCGACGAGTTGGTCAACGCCTTCCTGTTGCGGCACCCGGCGCGGAAGTTCCGCAACGCGGCCGGCGACGGCAATCAGGACCTGCACGTCAAGTGGAACAAACACAGTGGGTACTCCATGCCGGAACACCTCGACGCCGGCATTATTTCTAACGTTCGCTACTTCACTCGCGACTCGGGCGTCACGCGGTCGCAGTACGGGGCCGACATGCTTCCCCGAGGCGAGTTCGATTACGGCCCGACTCCGTCGGGGCCGGGCGTGGCCGCCTGGAACGACTTCAACGGCATTGCCAGCAGCGCCCGAACAACGCTCAAGGAGGCCGCCCGGATCGAAATCCCCGACCGCGACTTCGTCTTTTGGGTCGTGGCCGGATATCTGGCCGTGCTGGTGCCGGTCAACTGGATCATCTTTCGCCTGCTGCGTCGGGTGGAGTGGTGCTGGGTGGCCGCGCCGGTGATCGCGGTGATTTGTACGATCGGCGTGATCCGCGCCGCGCAGCTCGACATCGGTTTCGTCCGGGCGCGCACCGAAATCGCCGTACTCGAAATGCAGGGGGGCTACGACCGCGCCCACGCTACCCGGTACACGGTCCTCTACACGTCTCTGGCAGCTCCCTACAGCCTCCAGTTCGAAGACCCGGGTTCGCTGGCGCTGCCGTTTCCCCGAGGCAACCAGCCCGAGGAGTTCTTTGAACATCGAAAGCTGACTTACCGCCGTGGCCCCGTCACGGGGAGTAACAACGGGGCCAGCCTGTCGGACTATTACGTCGATTCCAACGCGATCGGCATGCTGCACAGCGAACAGATGATCGAACTCGGCGGCAGCCTCATCGGCAGGCAAACCGGCGACGGCGGATTCGAGGTCGTCAACGGCACCACGTATACCCTGCTCGACGCTCGCGTGATCCGCAAAGACAACGCCGGCAAGGTGGAGGCGCTCTGGCTGGGCGCAATCGAGCCAAATCAGCGGAAACGGCCCGACCCGTCGCACGCGGTCGCCGGCCTGGAATTGTCCGAATCGGACCTCAGCGCGTTGGCCGAGCAGGCCGCCGGCCAGAAACCGTCCGAATCGGACCTCAGTACGTTGGCCAAGCTGGCCCACTTGGAATTGTCCGAATCGGACCTCAGCACGTTGGCCAAGCTGGCCGGCCTCGAATCCTCCGAATTGGACCTCAGTACACTGGTCTTGCAGGCCCTGGATCCGGAATTGCTACGGCCGGGCGACGTGCGGCTGATCGCCTGCCTGAAGGAAGAGTTGCCCGGGCTAACGATCGAGCCGTCGGCCAATCAGCCGCGATGTGCGACGCTGGTCGTTGCCCATTTGAACTACGATCCCGGACCGGCCCCCAAGCCGGACGCGAATCTGCGGAAGGAGCGTTCTCGCCCCAGAACTCCGGGCTTCGACGAGCCGCCACTCGAATAGAAATCAAGAAGAGCAACCCATGATCGAACTGATCAACTTCACTAAGCGATACGGCGATCTGCTGGCGGTCGACGGTCTGAACTTGAAGATCGGGGCCGGCGAGATGTTCGGGTTCATCGGACCCAACGGTGCCGGCAAGAGCACGTCGATCCGCTTCCTGGCCACGCTGCTGAAGGCCACCGGCGGCGACGGGATCGTCAACGGCCACCGCGTCAGCAAGCAACCGCTGGACGTCCGCCGCAGCGTCGGATACATGCCCGACGCCTTCGGCGTCTACGACGGCATGAAGGTCTGGGAGTTCCTGGATTTCTTCGCCGTGGCCTACCAGATCCCCCGCAGCCGCCGCAAGCAGGTCATCGGCGACGTGCTGGAGCTGCTGGAGCTCTCTGTCAAGCGA
>JABMRB010000376.1 GCA_013202865.1 Candidatus Nealsoniibacteriota bacterium
CGAGGTTCTCTATCGCCACAACGACCCGGACGGAGACGCCGAACACTATTGGGGCGGCGAGTTCTCTTGGCTCACCCAGGGGCCGGGCTGGGTGCTGGTGATGGACGCCGCAGGCAACGCCGTCGACTTCGTCGTCTGGGGCTATTCCGAGGTCACCACGCTGACATTCAATGTGGAGATTGACGGGCACACGTTCACGATCGACGACGTGTGGAGCGGCCTGCCGCTGGCCGCCGCCGGCACCAGGGACAACTCGCTGCAACGGTCCGGCTCTTTGGATCGCGATAACGCGGCGGATTGGAGATTCACCAACCCGGGACTGAACGACCCGAACGGGGACGAGGAGCCGACGGTCGGCGAGACCAACGTGGGTCTGACGGTGCCGTTTCCAGCCCAGGCCTGGGAGATGCCGCCCGGGGCGACCACCTACTACTACCGCACCGAGTTCCAGTACGACGAACTGCCCGACTTGACCGAGCTGTCGCTGGACGTGCTCGTCGACGACGGGGCCGTCTTCTATCTCAACGGCAACGAAATCTATCGGCACAACATGCCGGCCGGTGCAATAACGTACGACACGCTGGCCTCGTCGGATCTGGTGAACCCGACGTTCGAGTTCGATATTCCCGTGTCGACCGACGGTCTGGTGCAGGGGCGCAACGTGCTGGCCGTCGAACTCCACCAGTCGTCTGTTGCCGATCCGGACAATCTCTTCGCGACCAAGCTGAACGCGACCGTCTGGCCGCCGGCATGGCTGGCGGTCGACAAGGATCTGGCCTTCAATGAAATCGCCTCGGCCGGCGAGTCGAGCTTCTGGCTGGAACTGGTCAACCACGGCGATACGTTCACGAGCATCGGTGGATACGCGATCGTCAGTTCCACGGGCGAAGAGCACGTCCTGGCGGCACAGACCTTGCAGCCGGGCGAGTTCCTCTCGCTCACCCAAGCCGAACTCGGTTTCCATCCGGCCGACGAAGACTCACTGACGCTGCTGACGCCCAACCGCTCGATGGTGGTCGACGCTGTGCGCGTAAAGAACTCGCTTCGCGGCCGGTCGCCCGACGGCACCGGCGAGTGGCTATGGCCGTATCGCGAGACGGGGGATCCCGCCAACCCGTTCGAGTCGTTGCCGACTCCCGGCGCGGCCAATACCTTCGATTTCCACGACGAGATCGTGATCAACGAGATTATGTATCAGCACCACCCGTGGACCAACGATCCGGCCCAGCCGTACCGGGAGTCCACCGAGGAGTGGATCGAGTTGTACAACCGCTCGGACGTGGAGGTCGATCTGGGCGGATGGGAGTTGGACGGCGGGATCGGATACGATCTCCTGCCGGGCACCACGATCGCACCCGGCGGCTACCTGGTTGTCGCCAAGGACGCCGACACGTTGCGCCAGAAGTACCCCGGCATCGACATCGTCGGCAGCTACTCCCGCACGCTCAGCAACCGGGGTGAGCGGATCTTGCTGGTCGACCCGGTTGGCAATCCGGCGGACGAAGTCCACTACCACGAATCGGGCCGTTGGTCGTTGTACGCTGATGGCGGCGGGTCGAGCCTGGAGCTGCGCGACCCCGACGCCGACAACGCCAAGGCCGAGGCCTGGGCCGCCAGCGACGAGTCGGACAAGTCGAGTTGGCACACCTATACCTACCGGGCCGTCTGTCAAGAGCCGCTGTCGCTGGGGGCCAATTTGCAGCATTTCATACTCGGGTTGCTCGACGAGGGTGAGTTTTATCTGGACGACGTGAGCGTGAGGAGGGACCCCGACGGCGCCAACCGCGAAGTGATCACCAACGCCTCGTTCCAGGGCGACACGATCGGCAACGCCCCCTCGCAGTGGCGGCTGGTCGGCAATCACAGCGGCACGGTCCAGCCGGATCCGGAGAATCCCGGCAACAAGGTCCTGCACTTCGTCGCCGCCGGTCCGCAGCAGCACATACACGACCACGTGACCACCAACTTCGGCAACGGGGAGACGATCCGGGACGGCCAGGAATACGAGATCTCGCTGCGGGCAAAATGGATCGCCGGCAGCCCGCAGGTCAACAATCGATTCTACTTCACCCGCATGAGCAACACGTTCATCCTAGAGGTGCCGCAGGATAATGGTACGCCGGGGGCCCAAAACTCGACGTTCGAGGCCAACGTGGGACCGACCTACAGCGATCTCGTGCAATTCCCGGTCCTGCCCGCAGCCGACGAGCCGGTGACTATCTCCGTGCGGGCCGAAGACCCCGACGGCGTCGACCGCATCGAGCTGCGTTGGGCGGTCAACGAGGGTTCGTTCCGTACCGAGACGATGACGCTGGACAACGACGGGCTCTACAAGGCGACCATCGCAGGCCAGTCGTCCAACGCCGTGGTGCAGTTTTACGTGAGGAGTTGGGACACGCCCGGCGAGTTGTCCACGTTCCCGGCCGCCGGAGAAGATTCCCGCGCTTTGTACCAGGTCGGTACCACTGCGGCCCCGTCCCAGCCGATCGACACGGTCCGCATAATCATGCTGGCTTCCGACCGAAGCGACCTGGTCGTCAGGTACAACGAAATGAGCAACATGTACTTCGGCGCCTCCGTGGTCCACACGATCAACTACGCCGACGGACCGGTCGACGTGGCCTATCACGACGTCGAAGTTCGTCAGATCGGCAGCCGGTTCATCCGTCCCAACAGCGGCTACAAGATCCGGCTGCGGCCCGACCAGAAGTTCTACGGCGTACACGGGTCGATACGGTTGGATATGAGCCTGATGGGCGAGATCTACATGAAGCACATGGTCGCCCGGGCCGGCGGCAGCGGCGTCAGCATGTACGACGACGTCGCGAGGATGATCGACCCGCGGCACGGGACCCGCACCGTCCTGTTGCAGTTGGCCCGATACGAAGATACGTATCTCAACGAGCAGTTCGTCGACGGCAACGAAGGCACCAAGTGGGAACTTGACGACATCGTCATCCCCACCAGTCCGGTGCAGATGGGCTATAACAACGACCAGGCCATCACGAACCAGGACATCCGCGACCGCGGTCCCAATCCGGAGTCCTATCGCGGACACCTGCTGATCAAGAACCAGCGATACAAGGACGACTACCAGAAGATCGCCGACATGGCCCAGGCGATCAACCTCACGGGAACCGAACTCTACAACGCCACCAATGAGATCATGGACGTCGATCTCTGGATGCGGCACTACGCCACCCAGGCGTTCCTGGGCAACTGGGATACCTACGGGTTCGGCCGGCCCAAGAACCTGCGGATCTACGTCCGCCCGGAAGACGGAAAGATCATACCGCTGTTTTGGGACGCCGATCGCGGAAACCTCAGCGATTCACTGATCTGGAACGGGAACGTCTCGCGGCTGGACGATATCCGCAATATCCCACAGAACACGCGGCTCTTCTGGGGGCACATGTGGGACCTGACGAACCGATCGTTCAACGGCGACTACATGGCGACCTGGATACCCTACTACACCGGATTGGGCGTTGGCTCGCCCATGCACTCCGCCAATGCGATCAACAATCGCGCGAACACGGCCCGCAACCAGGCCCGGAATGCCATCCCGCAAGTCTCCTTCCAACTTACCACCACCTTGCCCTTACCCGTCAACGACGTCGGAGTCACGCTCGAAGGCAAGGGGTGGATTGACGTGCGCGAGATTCGGCTGGCCGGCAGTAACGATCCGCTGAACGTGATTTGGACCGGCTACGATACCTGGAAGCTCGACGTGCCGTTGGAATCCGGCGCAAACGTCATCACGCTCGAAGCGTTCGACTTTGAAGAACAATCCATCGCCACCGACACGATTACCGTCACCAGCAGCGTGCCCGACCGGCCGCTCTGGGAGTCGCTGCGGATTACTGAAGTCAACTACGAGCCGGCCGAGCCGACCACCGAAGAAGAGGCTCTCGGCTTCGACGATGAAGAATTCTTCGAGTTCATCGAACTGCAAAACATCAGCACGACCGAAACTCTCGATCTGACCGGCGTGCAAGTGACCGAGGGCATCGACTACGCCTTCGCCG
>JABMRB010000377.1 GCA_013202865.1 Candidatus Nealsoniibacteriota bacterium
CCGCAACTCAATCACGGTGGTCTTCCCGCGGCCTTCGATGCAACTAATCGGCAAGTGGCAATTGGCGGCACACGGCGAAAACGCCCACATCATCGCCATGCCTCACGTAACCCGTGAGCAGATTGACGCCTTGATCGACGATCTGGCCGACGAAGTGCCGGATTCGGCGGAGGAAGGTTTTTTGGCGAGGGGCGGGGGGATATGATGATGTCAGTTTTCAGTTTTCAGTTTTCAGTTATCAGTTTTCAGTCGAAGCAGTCATTCCTATCAAGTAGTAGTCGCGGGTCGCAATCCCTTTGACTGAAAACTGATCACTGACAACTGAAAACCAATTCCTGACAACTACTCTATCTAGTTCCTTCGCTAGCCAGGCGGCGGAAGTATTGCTCGATGACGTCGCGGTAGTGGGAGGGGAACTCGCGGCCGATCTGTTGCAGGGCCGCTTCCCGTTGCTTCGGCGGCAGGTCGCCCCAGCCGTTTTGGTTGCCGAGGTTTCGCTTGGCTACTTCGCCGGGGCCCTTGCCGCCGAGGATTCGGCTGTCCGGCGCGGGGCTGTTCGAGCGGATGTTGCCCTGCCCGGCACCGCCTCCGCCCTTCTTCTGCTGCTCTTCGAGCTTCTTGATCAGCTTGTCGAGCGATTCGATGACGTCCTTCTCGACCTTTTGGACCTTCTTACCGCCTCGGCCAAGATCGAGCCGGCGCTCGATATCGCCCATCTGCCTGCTGATGTACCTGAGCGAGTCGTCTTCGAGAGTCTCCAAGTCAATCTGCATGGATATGGCCATTGCCATGTAGCGACGCGGGCTGTGTTCGGTCGCAACGATAAGCTGTTCGAGCGACTCCAGACCCGCCTCACGATCGAGCAGCGCGTAATGGGCCACGCTCCGGGAAAACAGCAACATCGCCGGGGCCACCACGTCGCCGGGGTCCAGCCCGTCGAGTTGCTCGCAGGCCTCGTCGTACATCAACTGCCCGATCAGCCAGCCGCCTAAGTACAACCGCGCGTTGGCCGAGATCAGCGGCAGCGTCTTCTCGTCGGTCAGCCAGGCGTGCTTAGGCAGCAGCAGCTTGCTGCGTGGTTTCGCGCAAAGTTCGACTAGCGCGGCAACGTCCTTGTCGGCCAGGGCAAAGGTCTCCATCAACTTCTCGAGCATTTCGGCGCCGGTCGGGTCTTCCGGCAGCGCCTTCCAGAGTGCCTCCGCCTGATCGCGGACGGACTGGTCGGCCTTCTTCTGTTGTAGCCAGGCCATTGCCCGGGCCTTCACGTCCTCGGCCGGCACGGGCTGCCAGGAGGCGGCCTTGGCCAACGGATCGCTCAACTGGGCATTGGCGGGCAGTGTGGCGGCGGCCAATACGGCGGCGGCCAGTGTCAGCATCGGTAGTTTCGTCCTGATTCGCATCACTTGTTCCTCCCTAATTCGAGATCTCGGGTAACCTCGTGAATCCGTGCCTGGCGCTCGGCAAGCTGCTGAAGCGCTTCGATCAGGTCGTCGTCCAGGGCCTGCTCGCCCTGGATCAACTCTGCGTAACGGTCGGTGCGGCGATTGACTCGCATCTGCAAGGCACGGACCATTCTCAACTCGGCAATCAGGTCAATCAACGGTGGGTCCTGCGGCTCACCCGGCGGGGGCGGGTCACCCGGCTTGGGCTTGTCTTCCTGCTCTTCCTGGGCCTTCTTCAACGCCTCGATCATCTCCTTCAACGCGGCGAGGATGTCCTCTTCGATGATCTGCGTGGTCTTGCCCACCTTGAACTGGGCCAGCCGATAGACGACCTGTTGCATGTCCTCGCGCATCTGCTCGACCGCCTCGGGAAAGGCCACGGCCGTGCCGTCCTCGCGCAACAACAACAGGGCCTTGTCGCACTTGACCACGAGATCGGTCTCTTTGACGCTCAAGCGGCGCGATTCGATCTCGTCGTTGTGCGACCGCTCGGCCACCGGGACCTTGTCCAGCCGCAAGGTGCCGTCGTAGATGACCTGCTGCAGGATGAGCATCTCTCGGAAACGGGCTTCGAGCATCGCCAACATCCGCATGATTTCTTCTTCGCGG
>JABMRB010000378.1 GCA_013202865.1 Candidatus Nealsoniibacteriota bacterium
ATTTACGGGGGCACTCGCCGACAAGGTGGGCCGGTTCCAATTGGCCGACGGAGGCACCATCTTCCTGGACGAAATAGGAGAACTTGATCCGGGCCTGCAAACGAACTTGCTGCGGGTCCTCCAGGAGGGAGAGTTCGAGAGAGTCGGGGCCGCGGAGACGATCCAAGTCGACGTCCGCGTCATCGCGGCCACCAACCGAGACCTCCAGACGGCCATGCGCGAGGACCATTTCCGCCCGGACCTCTACTATCGACTTGCCGTGTTTCCCGTCGAGATTCCTCCGCTTCGTTTGCGCCGCGACGATATTCCTTTGCTCGTCTGGCACTTCATCGAGAAGAAACAACGCGGGCTGGGAAAGACCATCAGCAAAATCTCCAAGCAGGCGATGAACGCACTTGTCCGGTACGACTGGCCGGGGAACGTTCGCGAACTCGAAAACGTGGTGGAGCGTGCAATGATTCTCTCCGCCGGGCCTACCCTGGCACTGGAGGGAGCGTTTGCCACACCGGCTCACAGCCGTCGGTTGGACGGTTCCTCCTGCAACCTGGAGGACGTCGACCGGACGCACATTGTCGGCGTCCTCGAGGACTGCGACTGGCGGGTCAAGGGAGCAGGCAACACGGCAGATCGCTTGGGGCTCAAGCCGAGCACCCTTCGCTACCGCATGAAGAAACTCGGCATCCAGCGTCCGCCACGCCATCCCAGGTAGCGCCACGGCGTGTTGCCTGATCTTCCGGGGCAACTGAATTCAGTCGAACGCGGCGACGACTGAATTCTTGCGGATCCCACTACAAAGACCTAGCCCTGATAAGGATGCACGTAGGGTTTGCGATATTCGCGCTTCAACAGCTTGGCGGCTGCCGGGTTGTGCAGGATCTGTTCGGTCTTGCTGTCCCACTGGACGACCGATGCGGATTCGTAGGCGATCATGGCCAGTTGCACCGTCGCGGTGGCTTGGAAGCCTTGTTCGATTTGGCAATCGGGCTGTTTGCGCGTGCGGACACAGTCTAGGAAGTTGGCCATGTGCAGCGCACCAAGATCCGCCGGCGCAGTGTGCTCTTCGCGTTGGGCTGACTTGCCCGTCGGTACGAATACCCATTTCTGGTCCGAGACGAAAATCGTGCCCTCGTCGCCGTATAGAAATACGCCGTTGTTGACTTCCGGGTTGTACTCCGTCGCGCCCCACAACCGGTGCCGCCAAACGACGGGCAGCCGATCGAAGTCGAAATGTACGGTCAATGTATCCGGCGTCGTGATCTTGCCCTGAAGGTGGTAGATGCCGCCGGCGGCCGTAATGCGATTGGGCATCCCCAGGCCGAGCATCATCCGCGTGGCGTCGACGTTGTGAATACCCCAATCGACCAGATGTCCGTGCCCGGTGGTCGTCTCCAGCCGCCAACTCTTATGCCCGACTTGGGGACTGTACGGAATCTTGGGAGCGGGGCCGCACCACAGATCCCAATCCAAGGCGGCGGGGGGCGCTTGTGGCGTCGTGTCCTTCGTGCCGGCGCGGTGGTGGATTTGGACGTCGGCCTGGACCAACTGCCCGATCTTCCCGGCCTTGACTGCCGCGGCGGCTTGCTTGAAGGCGGCGCTTTGTCGGCGCTGGAAACCGACCTGCACGATGCGATCCGACTTGCTCACGCAATCCGCCATGGCCCGGCCTTCGCGGATATCGTAGGCCAACGGTTTCTCCTCGTAGACGTCCAGCCCGTGCTTGATGCAATCGATCAATTGCAGGGCGTGCCAATGAGGCGGCGAGCCGATGGCCACGACGTCCAAGTCGGCCTTCTTCAGCATCTCGGCGTGCAACTTGTAGGTTGCCGGTCGCTTGCCCTGTAGTTTTTCGAGTTGATCGGCCGCCGCATTGAGATGTTCGCTATCCACGTCGCAGACCGCCGTCACCTCGACGCCGCCCACTTTCAACGCCGCCATGGCGTCGACCATGCCGTACCAGCCCACGCCGATGACGCCCATCTTCAGGGCCTTGGGAGCGGCCGCCCCCCGGCCGTGGACCGAGCGAGCCAGCGCCAAGGTGCCGGCCGTCGCCGCGGTAGCGCTCAGGAAACCTCGCCGATTTGTCTTCGTGGTGGGGTCGAACGTGCTCATCGTGGAAAGCCTTTCTTGCATACGGTAGTCACAAGGAAACGCGTGATGTCACCAGATTAGCCTCACCGGCGGGGCCGGTCAACTACTTTCGCGGCACGGGCACGACCTTTCGCTCTTCTTGCGGGCGGTCCGAGAACGTTATACTGGAGGGAAAGCCGCTGCATGACGCCCAATCGAGAGAACAGACGGAGCACTCGATGAAGATTCTTTCCATTATTCTCGCGATCCACGTGATGCTCGCGCAGTCGGTCTTCGGCGATGAGCCGGATGGTTCGCCGCCTGCCAGCGTCGTGTTGGATGCACGAGCGGCCGGCGTGGTTGGCGATGGGAGCACGGACGACGGACCGGCGATTCAGCGCGCGGTGGCCCAATTGTGTCGACAGGAGCAACCGGCCATTCTGCGGTTCGAGTCGAACAGGGTGTATCGCGTCAAGAACGTAGCCGGCATTCGACTATTTCGCCTCGAGAATTGCCGGGATATCACAATCGACGGCGGCGGATCGACGTTTCTGCTCGACGGCGGCGTTCGCTTTGCGTTGCTTCAAGGCGCTCGCAACGTGCAATTGAAGAACTTCTCGCTCGACTACGACCCGCTGCCGTTTGTTGACGGGCTGATCGTCGCAAAGAACGCCGAGCGGCGATACGTCGACGTGCGTGTGTTCAAGCAATTCACGATGCCGCCGCTCGGTGGCCCGACTCGCGAAGGCGGCGAACAGGCCTATTTCGGCATGCTCTGGATCGAGGGGCCGCACAGCCTGATCGGGCATCACTTCTACGTCCTCGACATGCAGCCTGCCTCTCCCGACGGCCTTGGTGAGCGAACCGTTCGCGTCTTCACCGATTTCCAACGCTTCGATCGGATCCAGCAGAACGCACACGCGATCAGCCTCCCGGTGTGTGGGGTTGCACACCGATGCATGGACGGGGCGACGATCCGCATCGCCCGGTGCGAGAACGTCGAGGTCGAGAACGTGAATATCTGGTCGGCCCCCTGGTTCGCTTTTCAGGTATTCGCGAACCGGGGAGCTTTGTTATTTCGGCACGTCGATATTCGCCCCAAGCCGGGGACGGGCCGTCGCACGTCGTCGTGGCGCGACGGGTTTCACGTCAAGGGCAACCGTGCGAGTCTGCTCTTCGAGTCGTGCCATCTGGAAGGCATGAACGACGATGCGTTTAATATCTCGACGCACATGTCGCGAGTCATACGCGTCATTTCGCCGACTGAGGTGCAAGTTCGGCAGGTTTACCCGCTGGAACTCGTACCGTTTGAGACGGGCGATGACGTCACCTTCTACAGCGTCAGCGACGGGCGGATCGCCGGAACTGCCGAACTGCGCCAATGCGACGGTGTTCAACGGACGGAATATCTAGACGACGGCCGCCCTCATGCACCGCTCTTGACCTTGCACCTTGCTACTGCGATTGACGGACTCCGCCCGGGCGATCGGCTCTGGAACGTGACCAGTGCGAACCCGAACACCGTGCTACGCGACTGCACGGTCTACAACAGTTGCCGCTTTCAGTCGCCGCTGACGATCGAGCAGTGCCAACTGACCGCGTTTTGCTGGTTCCATAGCGAGAACGTGGAAGGCCCGATCCCTTCGTGTGTGGTGATCAAGGACTCCGTACTCAGGCTCGGCCGCGGCAATCCGCTGTTGGCCGCCTCGCTGGACGGCAGCATCGCCATGCCAAACAGATCACCCGACGACCCGTCGCACGCAACGATCGGGCACGTCCTGCTGCAAGGCAACACGATCGACGGGCAAGTACGCTTTGCCCGGATCAAGCAGTTGGAGCTTCACAATAATCGCTTCCTCGCCCCGCGCAGCGAATTGCATTTCGCCGACTGTGAGGACGTCCTACTCCAGGATAACCACCTCGATTCAAGACGGATCGTCGATCTGAAGCAGCTAAGCATAGAAGACGCCGCGACGCGTGCCGCCGTTCGTATATCGAATAAGCGGTGAAGAAGGGGATGAGTCTAGCTGTCGTCGCTGGGACCCGCGTCTCTTTCGTCCGCACGCGATTTCCAAACGGTCGGATCACGGTGGCCATGGTAGACCGACACCACATCGACTTGGTCTTCCTGGAATACGTAACAGACAACGTACGGAAAACGTCTGACGAGTGCCTGCCGAACCTCCTTGTAAACAACCGCGGGCAATTCGGGCGTCCGGCGGATACGTTCGATAACAGCTTCAACACTCTCGATGAATTCGCCACCTAGCCCGGGACGCTGATCTTCGTACCATCGGTAGGCTTCATTCAGGTCCGCTTCCGCTTCCGGTTGCAGTACAAGCCGGTACGTCATGGTTCTCCCAGAATCCTCGTTTTGACGTCGGCCCAGTCGGAGCCACGAGAGCCCGACGAGGCGCGTTGGGCGAGGCGTCGATCCAGTTCTGCCTTCTGGGCGTCTGTAAGCTCAAACTTCGCCTCATCCTCGACTATGCTGTCCCAGATTTCCTCAACCAGCGCGACACGCTCTGCAACAGGCAAGTCCCGAATCTCCGGCGGTAATGTCGAACGACTCATTTGGAAGAACCTCGCGGGTTCTGTTGGTGATCCGTGAAACCGCCACGTCGCGGTTAGCGCTATTGGATACGATTGGCTATTGTACCAGAACTTGCCGGGGGAGGATAGTGTTTCCAGGGCCGGCCAGCGTAATTCGAGAGTCCGAAGTCTTGCGAATTGGGCTACTGGCAGCCCTCGTCCACGTCAAGACTATTCCGTCTTGGTCAGCAGCGGGGCCAGTCGCGTGCGCAGCTTGCGGAGTTGGGCGGCCTGCTGGGGGCTGGAGGAGCCGGTGAGCTGGGCGTAGGTGTCCATCCAGAGGGTCAGCCGGCGGCGGTCGGCGGCGGTGAGCTTGACTTCGTAGTGGGCGGTGTCCAGGAGCTTCATCAATGGGCTGGCCATGGCGCCGCAGGCGCCGGCCACGGAGCGGCGGGCGTCGTAGCGGGTTTGGACGTGGGTTCGGAGGCTTCGCTCGCCGCCGAAGTCCAACAGCGTCTTGTAGGCGGCCTGTGCCAGCAGGTTGGTCTTGGCACCTTCGCCTTCGACGCCCGGCCGGTGACACTCGACACACTGCCGGTCGAGGACCGGTTGGACCAGTTCGGCGAACTCCAACGGCCATGAGCCCGGCGGGCCGAGGCGGATCTTCGAGGGCTCGCGCATCGCCGCCAGCGGACGCCCGGGCGGTGGGGCCGTCTGGCGGTGGTCGTGGCAGCCGATGCAGGCGTAGGTCTGGCCCGGCTGGACGTACGTCAGGCTCCGCATCGTCTGAAGCGCCGTGCCCGCCGCGTCCAGGGCCTGGAAGAAGACCGGGATGCCCGAGGGGACGCGGAAATAGGCCGAGCCGTCCTCCTCCACCGGCACCGTGCCGAGCACGAATTTGCCTGGGTCGTCTTGCGTCACTCCCAGGTTCGGGTGGTTCATCCTGGGATCGGTCTTGGGCGGCACGCCCACGATCCTCAACTCGCGGACGGAGCCCCGCCGCAATCCGGCCAGATCGCCCCGGTAGACGTCTTGCAGCAACATGCAGCCCTCCTCGGGGCCGTTTTCATTTGGACCGTCTTGCCAGCGGACCGAAGAGGCGACCGTGGGGGGCCGCCGCCGCGGACGGATCGGCAGCGGACACATGCTCGATATGTCCGTGTCGCGATAAAGCAGGTTGAGGTTGCCAAACGAGTCGAACAGGTAAACGCCCAGGCTGTTGATCGGTCCCGGCACCGGCGACCCGTCCTTGGCGAAGGCATGTTTCGCCAGCCGTACCGGGCTGAAAGTGACCAGGTAGTGCTGCTCGGAAAGGGGATACGGATTGGCAAAATAGCAGTCGGACCAACCTTCAATCTCGGGGAAAGCCACTTCCGGCGTCAATCGGGTCATGGGCCCCCGGCCGTCGACCCCTTTTCGCGTGTCCAGCAGTACCAGGCTGCCGCCGGCGTGAGAATGATGGGCCGAGGCCGTGAAGATGATCCTTTGCGACTGCGGAATGCTTCGGGCCTCGAAGAAGCTATAGGGACCGGCCGTGAAATTCCCGAACACGGCCCTGGCCGACGTGCCGTCCGGCAGCGTCGACCAGAGGCCCATGTGCCACATCCGATGACGGTCGACGTAATCCCATCGGGCGTAAAGGATCCGGCCATCGGAGGTCACGCTGGGATTCCACTCGAAACTCTCGAAGGGTGAAATCGCGTGCATGTTCCGGCCGTCGGCGTCCATGACGTGCAGCGTGTGAACGCTCACCGGCCGGTAGGCGTCACCGCCGCAACGGACGAACGAATCGGGCAGGTCCTCGGTGGCCACGGTCGATTGAGCGCTATCGAGTCCGCACTGAATGAATTGCCCCCGGCGAGTGGAGAGAAACACGATCCGGCCGTCCGGCAGATAGCGGCCGTCGAAATCGTCGTACTTGCCGCGAGTCAGGCGCCGCAAGCCCGTTCCGTCGAGATTCATCTCGTAGAGATGGTAGAAGGCGTCCTCCGGGATTGTGGCCTTGTCGAGCTTGTTCTCCTTCTTCCAGAGATTGGAATAGTGTCGACAATGCGAGAACAGGACTCGTTTGCCGTCGTACGAAACGTCGGGGCGAATGACGTCGCCCACCGGGAGCAAGCCCCCCGACAGACTCTCCAGTCGGGAATGATCGCCGGCGAAACCTTTCAGTACGCATAGTTCGCCACCGGGCCGCGACCACCAGGAGAGGTATTCGTCGCAATGGCAAAGCAGGAGATTCGGTGCCCGTTTCACGAACAGCAGGTTCTCGAAATCAAGAAGCGGATTCATTAGAGCCAGCCGGCGAACGGCCCATTGGGCTTCGATGTACAGATCGCGCCCGACCGCCTCGGGAGTCTCGGCGGGCAAATCCTCCAGCCGGCGGCCGATCTTCTCCAGAGTCGCCGTATATGGCTCGACGTCGACTCCCCGCGCTTTCAGGTCGGCGGCCAGACGGAGACCCTGTTCGACGATCTTGGCGACGGGATACTCGATGGGCCGCTGGGCGATCGGATTGGACGACCAGGGATTGAAGTCGAGTACCGACCATTGACTGGCGCTGCTTTGGTTGGCCGGTTTCTTTAAGGCTACGTTGTCCGTTTTCCCGGCCGAGTAGACTTCGACTTCCTCCAAGCTAAGATGCTCTCGGCCGGGCAGTTGTACCTTCACGTATCGTGCGGCCGCCCCGTCCAACGGCACGACGATCGGCCGTTTGGGGTCCTGGAACCGTTTTCCGTTGTGACGGAACGCTTCCGTCCAGGATTTGCCATCGACCGACAACAAGAGTGAGAATCCGAGGAGCCGCTTCCATTCCTCCTGGTAGCCCGAGTTGTGGATCACGACCTTCTCCAGCAAGAACTCGTGCTCGAGGTCGACTTGCCACCAGGGTTTGTTGTCCATGTCAGTATGGAATCCGCAGGTTCCGTTGATCGCTCCGTCGCATCCGCCGACCGCGTCTTGTTCCGGCCTGATGCTGTAAGGCAGAGGCGTGTTTCGGGCTAAGGTCGACGTGGGCTGGTATCGCAAGCGGATCTGCGTCAACCAGTCGGCCTCGATTTCGGCGGGCGTGACGGCCACCGTGGTGGAGGGCGTTTCCGCTCCCATCGATGGCCCGATGGCACCCGGCACGAATGAGAAGAGAACTATCAGTTGTAGCGGAACAGACGACGACGACCTGCGCATGATCCAGTTTCCTCCGAGATGTTACGCCAGAGCGATCGGTCACGACGGCAGACCGATGTCCGATAGGAATTCTGATCTCTCACGGCCCCTGATGCAACCGTCCGCCACCCTTCTTGCGACTTTTCCACCGTTTCTCCACCGCTTGCGGTCGTGGCGGGAGGTCAGCGTGAAACTGGTCAAATCACGCTTTTGGACGGGGCTCAAAAGGCTTGGCCGGCAGACATACCGCGACATGTAGCCCATCTTGGGGAACTGCGACCATGAACAGCCCCGGTGTGAGGGGGCAAGAAAACAGTTGCACTGCCCTAGATTTCGGCTAGACTCAAGGTTGTGCCGTTTGGGTATGATTGCGCTTCGTACGGCAGTTCGACGCGACCGAACCTGGCAACCTGACCGAACTTGGAAGTAGCGTGAGACGCTGAACGCGTACGGGAGATAAAGTGCTTAATCGTACCAATGCTTGGGTTGTGCCGGCTGCGGCGGCCCTGTTCATGGTGTTCGCGGCTGGGCCCACCCGGGCGGCTGCCGATCCTGCCGTCCAGGCCGTGGTCAACCTCGTTTCGCAGACGGACTACCAGACGTATCACTTGGACGTGGAGAACATGGGGCTCGGGTTGTACGGCGGGGCCACCTACGACATGGGCTATCGAAACCGCGACGGCTGGGCGGGCCCGGGGTCGCTCGGCAATCAGGAGGCCCGTCTGTACCTCCAGGACGCGTTCACGGCCATGGGCCTGAGCGTCTCCGTGCAAGGAAGCTACTTCAACGTGGTCGGCGAACTGACCGGCACGACGACCCCCGAGAACATCTACATCATCGGCGGCCATTACGACCACCTCGCCGGTGACCGGCCCGGCGGCGATGATAATGCCTCGGGCACGGCCGGCGTGCTGGAGGCCGCCCGGGTCTTGAGCCAGTGGCAGTTCGAGTCGACCATCCGTTTCATCGGTTTCAATGCCGAAGAAGACGGTCTGCTGGGAAGCAAGGACTACGTCGACAACCATGTGATCCCCGCCGCCGAAAACGTCGTGGGCATGATCAACATGGACATGATCTTACGTCCGGGATCGGATGTTAATCCGAATACGGTCATCGACGCCGAGCTGGAGACCAATGGCTCCATGCCCTGGCTCCAGGCCTATCAACAGGCGGCGGCCGACTATGTGCCTTCCCTGATCATCGGCAACATTTGGAACGGCCGGGATTCCTGGAGCGACAATGACTCGTTCCAAGAGAGAGGTATCCCGTCCCTCCTGGTCATCGAGAATTCGTGGGATGACTGGGATGTGGCGAACCCGTACTACCACACGTACGAGGACGCCTCAGATCGGCTTGCCAACGGCAGTCCGAACGGCGTGACCTACGATTACCCTTTCGCGACCGACGTTACCCGGACCGCCGTAGCGTTGATCGCCCAAGAGGCCCGGCTGGTGCCCGAGCCGTCGACGCTGGCCCTGCTGAGCATGGCAACCGCCGGCCTTCTCTTGTATGGTCTTCGGCGGCGATAGCCGCCATCTGCGATCTTTCTGAACTAGAGCCCCGGGCGGTAGTATGCGCCGTCGCTGACGAGATAGATCGCAACGTCATGTTCAGCCAGCCAATCCACGGTCCTCGCGAGGGCCTCCGCATGGCGGCTTAGTCGGCTGACATCGGTAACTATAATCGCATCAACTGCGTCGCGGAGGACGATCGCCTTGATCATCCGGCCACCTCGCTCGTCAAAGGGCCGGGTGCCCGACTCTCGGCAGCACTACTCGCGGATGAGTTTTAGCAACTGCTCCGCCGACAACTTGCCGCTCATGTCGGCGCCTTCCAGCAGGCTGTCAGCCAGGTCGCGTTTGCTGGAATGTAATTGCGTGATGCGATGCTCGATCGTGTCTTGGGTTATGAAGCGGTAGATTGTCACCGGACGCTGCTGGCCCAACCGATGGGCGCGATCAGATGCCTGGTCCTCGACGGCCGGATTCCACCAGGGGTCCATGTGAATTACGTAGTCGGCCGCCGTCAGGTTCAAGCCCAGCCCTCCGGCCCTCAGGCTGATCAAGAATACGTCGCCCTCACCGGCCTGGAATGCTTCCACGCGCTGCTTGCGTTGACGGGTCGGTGTGCTGCCGTCCAGGTAATGGTAGGATACGCCTTTGCGGTCCAGTTCCTCCCGCAAGATCGAAAGATGGTCGACGAACTGGCTGAACACCAGCACCTTGTGATGGTTATCCAACAGCTCGTCCAGCGTTTCGGAAAACAACGCCAGTTTCGATCCGGCAATCTCGCAGTCGTCCAACACCAGCCGCGGGTGGCAACAGGCTCGCCGCAATCGCATGAGTTCGGCCAGGATCTGCAAATGCTGCGAGCGGCCGTCGCCCGCGTCGGCCAGCTTCTCGATCGCCCGTTGCCGCAATGCTTCGTAGAAAGCAGCTTCCTCGTCGCTCAGTTCGACCTGTAACGTCACTTCGGTACGCGGCGGCAGCTCTTGCAGCACTTGCGACTTTGTGCGGCGGAGAATGAACGGCTGAATCAGCTTCTTCAAACGTCGTCGCGTCTCGCGGCAGCCGTCACGTTCGATCGGCATGGCAAAGCGGCTTTGAAAACTCTCCAGCGAGCCGAGTAGCCCCGGGTTGATAAACTCCAGCAAATTCCACAATTCGCCCAGGTGGTTTTCCAGCGGCGTGCCGGTCATGATCAACCGAAAGTCCGCCTCCAGTCCCATCGCCGCTCGAGAACGCCGGGTGGCCATGTTCTTGATCGCCTGGGCTTCGTCCAGGACGACCGTGTGCCACGGTTGCGATTGGAGCCGCTTGGCTTCACTGTGCAACAGCCCGTAACTGCAAATCACGAGGTCGCGCGGCCCGAGCTTCTTCAGCAGTGCCGAACGATCACCGACACCAAAGACGCGGGTGTTGAGCGTCGGAGCAAACCGGTGGGCCTCGTTTATCCAGTTGAATGTGACCGACGTCGGCGCGACCACTAGCGCCGGTCCGTCGGCGGCGCGGTGCAACAGTAAGGCCAGGGCCTGGATCGTCTTACCTAGCCCCATGTCGTCGGCCAGGCAACCGCCCACGCCCCAAGCGGCTAGCCGCGAGAGCCACTGGAAGCCCTCGTGCTGGTAGTCTCGCAATTCAGTCTGCAGCGTCGAAGGCACCTCGGGACGCACGTCGGCCGCCTCTCGCATGCGGCGGACCCAATCCTTCCAATGCGTATCCGACTTGAGCTTGACCGACTCGCCCAGGTCTTCCAGCACGGTCGCACGCACGCGCGGAAACCGCAGCTTGTTCTGATTCGTTCGCCGGTCGCCGTAGGCGGCCAGTTCCTCAATGCGCCGCCGCAATTGTTCGGTCAACGCCAGGAACCGCCCGTCGTCCAGTTTGACAAACCGAGCCGGGCTGGCCTCGACCAGATCGATCAGCTTCATCATGTC
>JABMRB010000048.1 GCA_013202865.1 Candidatus Nealsoniibacteriota bacterium
CCGTCGGCGTCGCCGCCCAGGGCGACGAAGAGCTCAAGGTCCACGGACTTGGTGACGTTTGTGAAGGGCCTGTCGTAGTTGACACCCAGCAGGAAGGCACCCTGGCCGATGTGGCCGGTTGTTTGAGCACCGGCGGGTGCCGGATCGACGGCGGCGAACTCATAATCGTCCACATCACCACCGTCAGGAACAACACCGGTGAGTTCGCCGGAGTTATCGACGACCATCAGCGGCTTGTCTGGCGGCAGGGTGCTGGTCTCGAAGAAGAAGTCGGAACTGGTACGCCCGAGACCCTTGAGTGCCAGGGTCCCGTCAAGATGGATGGCGGATAAGCTGGTGACGACGATCTTATCGGCCGTGACCGGCACCACCCCGTCGCCCAATCTCACCTCGGCGTTGTAGACCGGGGTGGATCCGCCGCTGCTGTCGAACACCAACTCACCGTCGTTGACGGTCATTGTGCCGGCGCCGTTGCCGATGTCAAACGCAGCGCGAACCGTCATTTCGCCGGTGACGGTGGCGCCGTCGGCGATGCTGGCGTTCTGGAACATGAAGACGGCACCTTCCAGGCCTAGCGAGGTGACACCGGCCTGCACGTCCAGGTTGCCCAGGTCCACAAAGTCGGCAACCGCACTGACCGTGGCATTCTTACTGATCACCACGTTGGTGGTGGGAAGGCTGATCGGCGGCGGGGAGGGCGTGCCGCTGATGTTACCGTCCCAGGCGGCAGCCGAGATGGCGTACTTCTCGGACAGGTAGCCGCCGATGTTCTTCATCTCCTGGTCGGTGAGCACCCGATCGAACAGCAACACCTCGGCCAGGTGACCGCGGAACCCTTCGTTGTAAATATCGAGTCGCGAACCGAGCATCAACTGGTCGGGACCCGTATTCAGGACTCCGCCGTTGTTGACGGGCGTATAGGTGCCTTCAGCCGAACCGTTGACGAAGAACGAGTCGAGGCCGGACGCGCCGTTACCGTCGCCGTCCCACGTCGAGATGGCAATGTTGGCCATAGCGAGGCCGCCACTGGCCGTGGCGTCGAAGCCGTCACCCCAGTAGTGGTTGCCGATCTGACCAGCGTTATCACCACGAGAGACGGAGTGGCCGTAGGCCGTTTCGTCGCCGGTACTTCCCATGTGGAACGTGTGCTGATAATTGGAGCCGACACCTACGGCATTGGCAAAAACGGTGATCAACGTCCGGTCGTCGTTGCCGAGAATGCCGGTGTTGCCATTGACGCCACGCAACGCGTCCGGCCAATTGTCGGCGTCGTCGCCGAACCACAACGCCGGCTGGTTGTTGAGCGCGGGCACCGAGGCATCGTACCGCGGCCTGCGGTCTCCGTCGGGATTTGAAACCGGCACCGCGTTGTCGTCCTTGCTAATCCAGAGACCGACATGGTCGCCGTCGGCGGTCACCGGATTCTGGTCGTTGCGATTATCCATATAAAGCGTGTCGATGTCGCTAGCGTCGTACCAGACTTGCAGCCCGGCGGGCATGCCGCCAACGGCGGGACCACCGCTGATCGAGAGCTGGGTGCCGGCAGTTGCGATGGTCAGCGTCGCGGGACCGGCGGCGGCAATGTCGTTACCGGTGACCGAGAACTCACCCACATCGGCGGCAATCTTCACGCCCGGGATCTCCAGGCTCTTCCTGACGTTTACCGGCGCCACGGCGTTGAGGACCGCGCCGCTGGCGACGGTCACAACCCCGGTGGTCAACGGGGAGTTGACCTGCAGGGTACCGGCGTCGACGGTCGTCGACGATTGGCCGGGCATCGCCCACATCCCGGCCTGGGCCGGATCGTACGGGTTGACGCGCATCTCGCCGCCGCCCGGCGCGGTCATGTACCAGTGGACACTTTGCCCCCAGGCCCCCTCCCTGGCCATGTAGATCACATTGTAACCCACGCCGACGGTGAGGTCCTTGCTGCCGTTCATGTTCCATCCCGGGTCGGCGACGCGATCGGATGCCTCGAAGATGCCGTTGCCATCCATGTCGATGTACATCATGCCCGCCTCGTCGTTGTCCCAGTGGAAGTTATGGGATCCGCTGACCTGGGGAGTGAATTGGCCACTGAACGCGGTGACGAACCCGTCGGCCTCATTGTCGCGATGGACCATGTTGGGGAACGAATTCCAGTTTTCCGTGGAGCCGGTGATCACGGTGTTCTGATGCAAGTTCTCCCGCATCGAGAGAACCGTGTCGGCCTTGTCGCCGGTCAGCACCCGGGTGGTCGTCTGCGGATCGTAACTGGCGCCGTCGAGGTTCAAGGGCGAATCGTTCCACGGCATGTTGAAAAGGATCGACCCCATCAGGGCGGTTTGCTCGCTGGCGGCCGTCACGGGAGCATCGAGCACCAACGTGCCGCCGGTGACCTCGACGCCCAAGGTGTTGGGGACCGGGGTGCTGACGGTCATCGTCCCGCCGCTGTTCGCGGTCGTACCGGTGTAGGTTAAGGCACCGCTCACGTTGACGGTTCCGTCGTAGCCGCGGATGCCGCCAAGGCCGGATACCGGGCCGGTGACGTTCATCGTATAGCCGTCGTAGGCATCCAGGTCAACCATGGTACCGTGGTTGTTCAGCGTCATGGCGCCGTCGAAGGTGACTTCGTGGCCACCCGTGCTGAAGCCGGGGACCTCGGCCACGGTCAGCAGACCGTTGGCCGACGCGGTCAACGGGTGGCTGACCGTCTGGTCACTGTTGGCGGTGACGAGAAACTCGCCGCCGTTGATGTTGACGGCCGAGTCCCCGAGACCGGGCAGGGCGTTTCCGACGGCCATCGTAGCCAGTTGACCCTGGACGTCGAACGTGGTGTTGCTGACGCCGGTGGGTGGGTTAGGCAGAAGGCCCGTGAAGTTGGAGCCGGCTACCTCGACGGTCACGGTACGGTTGGCGAAGTTCAGTCCGGCGCCGCCGTTGAGGATCGTGATCGTGTTCGACTCGATCCGCACGGTGGCGTTGCCGGTCTCTTCGAGCTTGGTTTCGAGGAAGGTAATCGGGCTACCGGTGGTCGTCACCGTCTCGCCATCGCCGATGTTCAGCGAACCGAGCAGCAACTCGGAAGCACCGGCATTGATCGTACCACTGCCGTTGACGAAGATGTCCTTGTCGGTCAGATCGGCCGACGACGACGGACCGCCACCACCACCGTACAGGTAGGAGACCTCTACGCCGCTGAGGGCGCGGTCATAGATGTAGAGTTCATCGAGAATCCCGTCGAAGGTCGCGTGGCCGCCCCAGTTACTCCGTCCGATGTAGTTGTTGATGCGGGTGACGTTGGCCGGCAGGGCGTTGTCGCCGCTGGCGATCTCTACACCGTTGAGGTAGATCCTCGTGGTTTGCGCGGCGTCATTGTCGATGGTGCCGACGATGTGTTGCCACTCTCCGGTCACAAAAACACCGCCAACGTCGAAGGCTCCACCACCCGGCCCGGTACCGTCGTGGACCTCCCACCGAAGGTCGGCTCCCGTCCCGTTGCGGGCCAGGAGGAGATTATTGACACCGGGCCCGTTACCGAAGTCGATGACGCGGGCCCAGTTGTTGAACGAATCGGTCTTCACGAAGGCAGCCACGGTGACACCGCCGGTGAAGTCGGCCATGCCGTCGGGCACATAGAGATACGCGACGTCCGCGGCGTCCGAGTTCATTCCACCGGGGAACTCCATGCCTTGGCCGATGATGCCAGGGGCAAAATTAACGCCGTTGAACAGCGTGGCGTCGTAGACGTCCGCGTGGCCTGAGGTGTCGGCTGCCGTAAAACCGGCCGGATTATCCTCGAATCCCCAGTAGGCCACGGCGCCGGACGGAGGCGCGGCACCGGGGGTACCCAGGGCGCTGATCGACAGCGTGCCGCCGTTGGAGACCTGGAGCGTGGTCGCTCCGGCCAAGGCGTCTTCGCCGATGACCGTCAACGTGCCGCCGTCGGCGTTGATCGTGGCGTTGGCCATGCCTGCCAGGGCAATGGAGCCCGGGGCAGAAGGTGCCGGAATGATCGTCGCGCCGGCCGGGCCGACCGAGAAGGTCAGGGTCTGTCCACCGGCGTCGATCGCATTGCCGAAGTCGGTTTCAACCTCAGGGTTGACGCCGACGTTGCTCGCACCGGCAGCAATCGTGGTGCCGGTGAAGGTAATCGGTGCGCCGGTGGTCGTGACCATGCCGTTGGTTAACGTCAGATGCCCAACGTCGGCCGAAAAGTCGCTGACCGCCTCGAGGGTGGAGTTCGCCGTGACGTTGAAGTCCAAGCTCGTCTTGCTAAACGCCAGCTTTCCCGGCGCCGACCAGAAATCGGCCTGCGCGGGGTCACTGGGGTTGGCTCGCCACCGGGCGGACCCGGGCGTGCCGCTGACGTCGATCGCCAGCCGGCCCCACTCGCCGCCGCCCCATTCGGCCCAGGTCGCCGCGATTGCATAGGTCTGTCCGGCAATCAGGTTGGCCGTGCCTTGACGGTCGGTACAGCAGGCGTCGAACAGGTCGGTAATGCGTTCGCCGACGTTGAAGTCGCCGCTCTGGTCGATGTCGACCCACATGGCGGTGTGGTCGTCGGCCCCGAGTTCGAATTCGACCGTCCCGGTGATCGGCGACTTGAAGAAGCCGGTCCACGCGTAGGCGAAGTTGTCGCCACCGCCGCCGTTAGTGTCGACCGCCCCGTCTATAAACTCGGTGTAAGTCGGCGTCCTGGCCAAGAGGCCACCGTTGAGGCCGTTACCGTCGATGCCGTCGTCGATGTTGCGAAGCAGATCGTCGTTGTTTCCGCCGTTGTAGCGGGCCCCCCTGAGCATATTTGGAATGACGCCGTTGGCCCCGCGGAGTTGGAACGTACCGCCAGCCAGTTCGGTGTCGGGCAGGACGACTGTATCCTGAATTGACAGCATGCCGCCGCCGGTAACCTCAACGGCAGAGCCGCCGAAGGGCGCGGTGCCGACTCTGAGTCGCGCGCCGCCGACAAGATTCAGCGCCGTACCCATCAAGTTGACGTTCGTCGCAGTGATGGTTCCGGCTACGCCGACCGCCACGTTGGAGCCGGCAGCGACGTCCAGGCTGTTGGCGACGAGCGATCCAGCAACGTTGACTGCAGTGGCGGCGGTGCTGTTGACGTTCACGGCCCCGCCAACCGTCAAGAGTCGCCCGGGCTGGATCACCAGCGAACTGGCGTCCTGAATGGTCAACGCCTTGGCGACGCTGGTCATGTCGCGGACGGTGACAACGTCGGCGACTGCCGCGGTGTTGTCGATGGTCACGATACTCATGTCGGTGGGCACGCCGCCGGGGACCGTGCCGGCCCAGGTGGCGGCCACATCCCAATAGCCAATGCCATCGCTGTTCACCTCGCCGTCCGCCTGCGTCAGAAGGCCACCCAAGTTGGCGAACGTGGCGGTGGTATGATCGGCAGCACCCGGGGTGGCGTTATTGTTCCGCCCTTGAGCGTAAAAGCCCACGTACCCGTCCGCCGACGCGAAATTGATCGTGCTGACGGGGCCTTGGGCAAGCCATGCGACGCCGTCGACGCTATCCCAGACCTGGAAATCATTGCCCGTTCGGGTGATCTTGAGCCAGTGCCAATCGAGGCCTGTGTCATTGATATCCAAATCACGCTGGGTCGCGCCGCCCGTGTCGTGACGGTGGCTGTTTTCCACTTTTCCGTTGTTCGCATCGGCGAGGGTCGCCCCGAAACGGCGACTGTCGGCGTCAAGCGACTCTCGCCAGTCGAGGCCGATCCTGGACCATTCGCCTCCGCTGACGTCGTACTTCATGCGGGCGATGATTTCACCGTCTCCGCTGACCATACTTTCATAGACACCATAGCCCGTATCGCTGTTATTCCACATATCGTGGCCACCGGCGTCCGGGATGGTGAAGGTCGAATCGCCGTTGTCCACCAGCGATCCGGTGGCGCCCCCGAAACTCACTCCCACCAAACCGGCCTGAACCGTACCGGCTAAGGCCAGCAGCGTAACGACAATCAGAAGTGTCCAGAGGTTTCTCATCACTCTCTCCTGTGAACTAGTGCGAAAAGCGGTGAATTCAACAGTAGCGGAAACGCTCAGAAGCGTTCCTCGTTGGAGCAGAATTGTCGAACGACCCAACGGACGGGACCCAACACAGCTTCGGAGTCGAGCGACAAAAACTACCCGAACAAGGTCCTCAGAGAAGACGTTCCCTCATTCGTGCTTGCCTAATCTCTGTTACTCAATCTCCCTGAGGCTACTCAAGGGAAAACTCGATCTCCGAAAGGAGCCTACCGAGCCCTTGTAGCCAGCATAATCCTTAAATATAGCACAACCATAAATCCTTGCAAGCATCTGGCACGTCGACTTTGCGCCGGCGGGGTGGGATCTCCTCGGTTTTCTCCAAGTTGTCGTATGGACTGGAGTTAACGCCGTCTAACCCATGAATCTGCCCGTTTGAACCATGCCGGCCTTGCGATGCAGGAGATCACGCTACAGAGGGGGTGGCTGCGCCGGCGATCCAGCGGACCTCGAGCCGGTCGCCTACTGCCGGTGCAATCCCAAATCGTAGAATCACGCCTTAGCATTCTTGGTGAACCACGAGCTGCGGCGTGACAGTCCCAGTTCGCTGGCTTTGTTCGCCACGGCCCCCGGGGAGCGGTCCAGCTTTTTAGCAAGGACCGAGGTGGTCATTGTGTGCCAATGTTCCCGCAAGAACGTTAGTTCTTTTTCCGTCCAACGCCCGTACTGCGTTGACCGGGGTTTTTTAGGTGTCGGCTTCTTCTTGGGTGCCCGCATGCTCCACCTGAACCCGATCTCCTTCAATCGCTTCTCGCGATCCTTAGGCAGTGTGCCATCTCGCTTGGCCATTTTTTGCCGTAAGACAAACCTCGCAAGCTTTGCATGTTTTTTCGACGTCACCGAGACATCGCAGGTACCGTATTGCTCCTTGTACTGAATCAACTCCTCCAGGATCTCTTCCCACGGCTGTCGTTGTTGTCCCTGCGGGGCGCCCCAATCGAAACCAAGGATATCGAGCTTTCCCTGGTGACGCTTGCCAAGCAAGCGGCTACGGCGGAGTCTCCGCTGGTGGTGTACCCATCTGGCGAGCTTTCGATGCTCCGGTGAGTCGGGGTGTACCGTGCTATTGCCGTGCTTATTCTTGTATTCCACCAGCGCGGAATACATCCTTTCCCACCGCCTTTTGCGCACCGATTCCCAGATGAAACCGATCTTGTCGAGCTGCTTGATCCGGTCCTCACTTAGCGCGTTCTTTAGTCGTAGCGGCCACTGCTTTCTCACCCACTTTGCCAGTTCCTGGTCCTCTGGCCGGTCCGAAAACACTTCACAGTCGCCGTGCTCCTTCTTATATTCCACAAGGGCCGAGTACATCTCTTGCCACTGCGACTCCCTGGTGCCACCGACCTCCTCCAATTGACGGGCTTGTGCCGGGTCGAGAGACCCATTCTTCTGGCGGCGTCGGGCGCTCCTCAGCCAACGACCGAGCCCGGGAGGCTTATTCCACTCGTAGAAGACATTGCAGTGCCCGTAACGCTTCTTGAAGGCAACCAGTGCGGCGAGCATCGGCTCCCAGTCGTATCGCCGAACCGAGCGCACACGAAGAGACCAGACGAACCCCATCGCATCCAGCTCGCGTATCCTCTGCTTGGCAAGGGTCTTGTGCTTCTTTGCCATCCGGACGTTCTTGACCCACGTCGCCAACGCCTGATTCTTTGCGTACTGGCCTGGCACGTTGGAGTTGCCATGTTTCCTTTTGTACGCTTTGAGCTGGCTGATTCGCTTGTTCCAGGTCCTTTCGTGGGGCGATGGTTTGCTTGTTTTGGGCACGACGTCACGGTTTCCTCTTAGGAACGGTCGCCCGCAATACCGAACCACGTATTCACGGGCGGTCCTGGGCGGCCTTTCCCTCAAGTATACACCGGACGCCGCCGGACACCAATCCCGCCCTTTCCAGCGTCCCCCCCACGTAGCTGGATTCCCAAGAATTCAGTCGAATGCGGTGGCGACTGACTTCTTGCGAATCCAGCTATCCGAAACATTGAGCTTGACGGAGCACTAGTCCTTAACCAAGCGAACTTTTCACGTTGATTGCATGAAAAACTCGAAACCTTCCGTGTTTTCCGGCGTCTAAAGGACGTAAC
>JABMRB010000379.1 GCA_013202865.1 Candidatus Nealsoniibacteriota bacterium
CCACGAACCTGAATATCCGCTACGGTCAGATGACCATGGCTCTAGTCGCCCAGGCAGTGATCCACCAACTCCGCGACCGGCTGGGAGACCCCGTTTCCGGCTGGGACGCCGACCACTTGGCGAAAGACATCTTCCGCGGACTTGACGGCGACGTGCGAGTCAACGACGATACGATCATCGTGACCTACTACAATGCCCCCAACGAGTCGAGGTTGCGCGAGCACTACGAGAATCTGCCCGACAAACTCTCCCAAGAGAACATCGATCCGCACCTCCCGTGGCTCTACAATTTCAAGCTGGACTTCCGCTTCCGTTGAGCGATGCACCACCCACTACGGATGCACACCGCAGTCAAATAAACTCGCTCCAGAAAATCGCTGAACGCAGTCGGGGGGCGTTGGCGGATCTGCCCACTCCCCACTATCCACTCCGCCCTCCCCAGGGGGCGTTTTCCTGCGAACCGGGAAACTCTACAATGGGTCCTGATCTACAACGGATTCCGTGACACCTACCCCAATACACCCGCCCCCCAAAATGACGAATACCGCAAATCAACCCCGGACGATGCTCAATAAGATCTGGGACGACCACATTGTCCGTGCCGATGAGGGCAAGCAGACGATCCTCTATATTGATCTGCAACTGGTACACGAGGTGACCAGTGCCCAGGCGTTCGAGGGGCTGCGACTGGCCGAGCGCAAGGTGCGGCGGCCGGAGCGGACCATCGCCACCGCCGACCACAACGTCCCGACAACCGACCGCTCGCTGCCGATCCTCGATCCGATCGCGAAGCAGCAGATCGACACGCTACGGGAGAACTGTCGCCAGTTCGGCGTGAAGCTCTACGATCTGCACGACATGGAACAAGGCATCGTCCACGTCATCGGGCCCGAGCTCGGACTGACGCAGCCCGGGATGACGATCGTCTGCGGCGACAGCCACACGGCCACGCACGGGGCGTTCGGGGCCCTGGCGTTCGGCATCGGCACCAGCGAAGTCGAGCATGTGCTGGCTACGCAGACGCTCTTGCAGAACAAGCCCAAGACGCTGGAAATCCGCGTCGACGGCCGCCTCTCGCACGCCGTCACGGCCAAGGACCTGATCCTCTACGTGATTGGCCGGCTCTCGACCTCCGGCGGGACCGGGTACTGCATCGAATACACGGGCGAGGCGATCCGCGCGCTGAGCATGGAATCGCGGATGACCGCCTGCAATATGACGATCGAGGCGGGCGCCCGGGCCGGTCTGATCGCGCCGGACGAGACCACGTTCGAGTACCTCCGCGGTCGGCAGTTCGCCCCGGCCGATTTCGACGCGGCGGTCGAGCGATGGAAGAAGTTACGTAGCGACGACGGGGCCCGATTCGATCGCACCGAGATCTTCGACGCGGCCGAGGTGGCTCCGCAAGTCACCTGGGGTACCAACCCGGGCCAGGTTACCGATATCGGCGGCAACGTACCCGACCCGGCCGCGCTGGACGACCCGTCGCAACGCAAGGCGGTTGGCGGTGCGTTGGACTACATGGGCTTGAAGCCGGGTGAGCCGATCGCGTCGGTGGCAATCGATTGGGTGTTTATCGGGTCGTGTACCAACGGGCGGATCGAGGATTTTCGCGCCGCCGCGGCGGTTGTGCGCGGGCATTGCATTGCCGACGGCGTCCAGGCGATGGTCGTACCAGGCAGCGGGCAGGTTAAGCAACAGGCCGAGGCCGAGGGGTTGGACGCGATCTTCACCGACGCAGGTTTTCAATGGCGCGAGCCGGGTTGCAGTATGTGCCTGGCGATGAACCCCGACAAACTCGAGCCGGGGCAACGCTGTGCAGCCACGAGCAATCGCAACTTTGAAGGCCGGCAGGGCAAGGGCGGCCGGACCCATCTAGTTTCCCCCGCCATGGCAGCCGCCGCCGCCGTGGCCGGGCATTTTGTTGACATCCGCGATTGGAATTATAAGTAGTGGATAGTGGGCAGTGGATAGTGGATAGTGGGTGGTGGGCAGTGGGTGGTGGGTAGTGGATAGTGGATAGTGCTTTGAGCCGGAATGCTGAACCCTGACACCTGATCGCTGAACCCTAGCCCCTAGCCCCTAACCCCTAACC
>JABMRB010000049.1 GCA_013202865.1 Candidatus Nealsoniibacteriota bacterium
GGACTGGGGAGGGCCGCGGCGTTCTATCCACTATCCACTATCCACTATCCACTATCCACTATCCCCTATCCACTATCCACCACCCACTCCCCACGCTACCATAGATCCCATGCTCTTCTCCTCACGCCTGGGACTGAAACGCCTGGCCGGGCTTTGCCGCCGGTTGGCCACCGCTTTGGGGGCCGGGATCGACGTGCGAACCGTCTGGACCCGAGAGGCTCAGCGGGCTGCCGGCCGGGTACGGCGGCAACTCGACACCGTCAGCCGGGCGATCAACCAGGGCGATAGTCTGGCCGACGCCCTGGCCACCACCGGAGCCTTCTTTCCCGAGATGTTTCGCGAACTGGCCAACGTGGGCGAGCAAACCGGACACCTCAGCGAGGTCTTCGCCCAGCTTGCCGAACACTACGAGAACCAGGTCAGGCTGCGGCGGAATTTCCTCGCCGCGATCGCTTGGCCGATGACCGAACTCTTCCTGGCCGCGTCGCTGGTGGGGCTGCTGATCTGGGTGATGGGGATCATCAATCGCGGGGCCAACGGCATGGAGCCGATCGATCCGTTGGGGTTCGGCCTGATCGGCAATTCCGGCCTGCTGATCTACGCCGCGTTTCTAACGGTCGCGGTCGCGGTGCTCTTTGTCCTCGTCAAAGCGGCACGCGGCAGCGTCGCCCGGTTCGGACCGATCCAACGGGCCTTGCTGCGGTTGCCCGTGCTCGGCAACGCCCTGGAGACACTCGCGCTGGCCCGATTGGCCTGGTCGATGCACCTAACGCTGAACACGGGCATGGACGTCCGCGCGGCGCTGAAGCTCAGTCTCCGCAGCACCCGCAACGCCCGGTTCACTGGCCAGATCCCGCAGATCGACGGGGAGATCGCCCGGGGTAACTCGATCTACGAGGCCTTCTACAACACGGGCAGCTATCCGACGGAGTTTCTCGACGCCGTGGCCGTGGGGCACGAGAGCGGCAAGCTGGTCGAATCGATGGGGCGGCTCTCCGACGAGTATCAAGATCGCGCCCGAACCGCCCTGGCCGTGCTGACCCGGCTAGGCGGCGTGGCCGTCTGGGTGCTGATCGCTGCGATCATTATCGCGTTGATCTTCCGCCTGGCGATGTTCTATCTTGGCACGCTCAATAGCTTGATGGACTTGTAGCCCAAGAGTCGGACGTCCGCCCCTACTGCATCAGCGAGAATTCCTCTTTGCCGACGCCGCACTCGGGACACTCGAAATCGTCGGGCAAGTCGTCAAAAGACGTACTGGGGGCGATGCCCTCCTCGGGAACGCCCTGCTCCGGATCGTACACCCAGCCGCAAACGTCGCACACGTACTTTTCCATCTTGTCCTCCTTAAATACACATCTGAGGTTGACAGGTTCACCCGTATCTTTCTGCCGGCATCTTATCAGCCGCGTAACAAACCCGCCAGACGCCTTGCCGTTCGTAGTACCGGCTTCAGCCGGAATATGGGGCATCTCGGCGTGCCCTGGCAAGAGGTTCTCCGCCTGAAGGCGGTACTACGAACGGAATTCAGCTACCCGGATTCTTCGACCGAGGCCGCGTACCCCAATTCCGTCACGACGACGACGAGCCGCTCCGCGTCGAGTTGGGTCCCGGTGACGATCGTCAGGCCGTCGGACAGATCGACCTCGGCCGCCGCGACCCCGTCGCACTCGGCCAGCGACCGGCGGACGCTCTCGGCACAGTGGCTGCATGTCATGCCGGTCACTCGCAGCCGAATGCGAGATCGGCCGGGCAGTGACTCTTCGGGGGGCTCCTCCGGCGAGTCTTGCCGGCGATGGGTGTGACTCGTCGTGGCCGCGTAGGAAAACCCGATCACCGCCAGCAGCGTGATCGCCCAGAGGTGAGTTTGCCAGCCGACGCCGTGGGGAGCGTGGCAGGCTGGGGCCAGTTGCGGCGTAAGCTCGGTGATCAGCCAGTCGAGCAACAGGCCGCTGCCGATCGCGCTGCCGGCCACGGTGGCTATGAATAACAGGGCCGTGCGCCGGCCCAGCAACTTCCAGACGGTGGTGAAGGTGGCGGCGTTGGTGGCCGGCCCGGCGATCAGGAAGGCCAACGCGGCCCCGGGCGAAGCGCCGGCGACAATAAATCCTGCCGCGATCGGCACCGACGCGGTCGCGCACACGTAGAGCGGAATGCCCACGACGATCATCAGCAGGATCGCAACGATCCCCGAGGCGAAGTGACCCGTCAGGAAGTCTTCCGGCACCAGGGCGGTAATCGCCCCGGCGATGACCACGCCGACGAGCAAGGCGACGCCGATGTCCCGCGGCAGAGTGACGAACCCGTAGCTCAGCGCGCGGACCACGGCGTTGCCCTTGGCGTCGTGGTCGCAGCAGGACTCCTTGCATTCGGGCACGGCGCCGTCGTCGATTCGATCCGTTTCGCCGTCGTCGATTCGATCCGATTCGCCCAACAGTTGCACCAACGCGCCGCCGACCAGCCCGGTCGCCAACGCAGCGACCGGCCGGAAGATGGCCATCACCGGGCCGAGCAGCCCGTAGGTGACGAGAATGCTATCCACGCCCGTCTGCGGCGTGGACAACAGGAACGAGGTGGTAGCGGCTCGGCTGGCCCCATGGCGGCGGATCGAGGCCCCCACGGGAATCACGCCGCAGGAACACAACGGCAACGGCACACCCAACAGGGCCGCCTTCACCACCGGCACGAGCCCCCGACCGCCCAGGTGTCGCTCGACCCAGGCCGGCGAGATACAGACCGACAACACGCCGGCCACCAGGAACCCCAGGATGAGCCACGGTCCCATTTGTCCCAGCACGGTCCAACTTCCAGCAACAAGTTCCGCAGCAATGTCGAGCATTTCTATCAGTTTTCCCAGATTGCAGCCAAGTCCCTATGCAATGATAGCTTTCCGTAGCCACAATCGCCAGACCGTGGGATTTTCGCCAACACAAAGCCGCGACCGGTGGTCGCGAACAGGAACCGCGAACAGGAACGAGGAACACGCCGCGTCAAGTGGTGGTTCCGGCGCGACCACCGGTCGCGGCTTTGTGCTCAGTTTGAGCCGAGATGCTCTTGCCTCGATTGCCCAGTCGGCGTACAATCCCGCCCGCCATGGACGGTTCACGTAGAAAATCCGGCCTGATACTGCTCGCCGCGCTGGCGCTGGGGCTGCGGATCGCTACCGTCTGCCTGCTGTCCGACTCGATGCTTAGCGGCGACCGGGCCGGGCCCATCGGTTACGAACACGCCCGGATCGCCGAGAATCTGCTGGCCGGGCGGGGGTTCTCGATCGAGTTTCTCGGCACCGAAGGCCCCACGTCGCAGCAGGCCCCGTTCTATCCGCTGTTGTTGGCCGGCGCGTGGTGGTCGTTCGGCGAAGCCACGCCCGCGGCCGTGTTGGCTGTGCAGTTGCTGCAATGCGTCGTCGGCATGGCGCTGGTGCTGGCAGTCGTCTGGCTGGCGTGGTCGCTCGTGCCCGATCGCCCGAGCGTTGGCTGGGTCGCCGGGTTGGCCGCGGCCGTCTATCCGACCCACGTCTACATGGTAACCCATTTGCAGGTCGCGACTTGGGCCGCACTCGGGCTGACGCTGTTGCTGGGCGTCTGCGTCTCGCGGCGATGGCGCGCGACCCGCCGCGGTGCGGTCCTGGCCGGTTGCCTGGCCGGGTCGCTCTTGCTGATCGAGCCAATCCTGGTGCTGGCGTTGCCGATTTGCGCGGCCGTCTTCTGGCTCGGCGGCGCGCAAGACCAAGCCGAGAGTCGGTTCTCCCGCCGACCGTTGGCCCGGGTGGGACTCATGGCCGTGGTGGCGGCCGTGATCGTCACACCCTGGACGATCCGCAACTGGGCCGTGCATGGCGAGCCGGTCTTCATCAAGTCCACGTTTGGCTACGCCTTCTGGCAAGGTAACAATCCGAGCAGTTTCGGCACCGACAAGATCCCCAAACCGTCGGCCGAGTCGCTGCGGCTCGAACACGACGGCACGCTGGCCGGCATGGATCGGGCGTTGTGGGAAGCACGGCACGAAACGCTCTACATCGACGACGTGCTGTTGAAACCGACCGGCTATCGCGAGTTCGCCGGCCTGAGCGAACCCGAGCGGAGCCGGCTGTTGGGCTCTCGGGCGCAGCAGTTCATCCGCGACAACCCGGGCCGATACGCGGGGCTCTGTCTGCGCCGGCTGCGCTACTTCCTGCTGTTCGACGAGACCAACCCGAAGGCATCCAACCGCCTCTATCGCGCCGCCACGATCACGTGGCTGGTGTTGATCGTGGTGGGACTTTGGGCGTCGCGCGACCGCTGGCGTGCGTTGTGGCCCACGTACGCCGTCTTCGCGGTGGTCACGGCGTTCCATGCGGCGGTGATCGTCTCGGTGCGGTTTCGCATCCCGCTGGAGCCGATGACGCTGGTCTGGGGGGCCGCGGCGGTGGCACCGTTGATGGAACGGCTATTGGGCCGATATCGCCCGATCAAAGTCCGTCGCCCGGCCGAGGAGCCCCACGATCCGTTCGGCACGGCGCACGTTCTCAAAGGCCCGCACTACAATCGTCGGGCTCGGCGTCGGGTCGGGTAGCGTCGGGAATGATGGGCCGGCAGCCGAACACCTCGCGGTGTTGCTTATAAAGCGGATGCCCCGGGCAGGCGATGACGGTTGCCAGGACCAGCAACGTGGCGATCGCGGCCACCGCAATCCACCGCTTGCGGAGTCGCGTGTCGTAGAGAGCCAGCCCGTAGAGCACGCCAAAGATCGCTCCGGCCCCGTGAGCAATGTTCGCAACCCGCATCAATTCCAGTTGCGTGAGCACGATACAGACAAAGAACCAAATGACAAACAGGTTGACCGTATCGTTGTTGCA
>JABMRB010000380.1 GCA_013202865.1 Candidatus Nealsoniibacteriota bacterium
CGGCGGCACAGCGTCCCTCGCTGCCGGGGACACAGTCGATCCGGAGCGGTTTGGGGTCGTGCTCGGCGCCGACCGGATCTGCGCCCCACTGGACGAGAGCGTCGAGACCTACCGGGCTTGCATGGTGCAACGCCGGTTCGATTTCGGCCGCTGGGGCACCAAGGGCATCCCGGCCAGCTTCCCGTTGGGATTCCTTCGGGTGCTGCCGAACATGATCACCTCGCACGTCTCCATTGCGCTCGACGCGCGAGGTCCGAACAACACGATCCACCATGCCGAGGTGTCGGGCTTGTCGGCCGTGTGCGAGGCGGCCCGGGTGATCGAGCGGGGGCAGGCCGACGTGATGATTGCCGGTGGTGCGAGTTCTCAGATGGACCCGTTCGACTGCGTACGTCGATGTGTGATGGGGTTGCTTTCACAGCGGCACTGCGACCCGGCTTCGGCCATGTGCCCGTTCGACGCCGACCGCGACGGCCAGGTCTTCGGCGAGGGAGCGGCCGCGTTCGTTCTCGAAAGCCGCCGTCACGCCCGCAGGCGCGGGGCCAGGGTGCTGGCGACACTCTCGGCGTGGTCGGCCTCGTGTGAACCGCGGCGGCGCGGAACACGGCTGCAAGGCACGGGGATCTGCCGGGCGGTCGAGCTGGTACTGGAAAGGGCAGGCATCGGTGGAGACAGCCTGGGCCACGTCAACGCCCACGGTCTGAGCACCATCGAGGGCGATTCGTTGGAAGCCCGCGCTTTACATGCGACGGTGCCCGGCGCTGCGGTGACGGCGCCGAAGAGCTACTTCGGTAACCTGGGGGCGGCCGGCGGTGCCGTAGAAATGGCCGTCAGCGTGCTGGCTTTTGACGGCGGCACGGTGCCCGGCACACTCAACTACCGGCGCGGCGATCCCGATTGCCCGATCCGGATCATCGACGGCAAGTCGGTCTGCTCGTCGCAGCGGCCGGCCTTGACGCTCAACTGGACGTCGTCCGGTCAGGCCACGGCGGTCGTGCTGGGTGGTCCGGGGTGAACGATCTCGGCCGCGGCACGTGCCCCTGGACGTGCGTCCGCTGGCGGCTTGATGTTGAAGTCGTACAGCTTCAACTCCATGAACAGGCAGGTGATCGCGATCAGGATTGCCACCAGCGCCATCCCGAGTATCACCGTGTAGGGGCTGGTCTGCCCGAGCCGCGTCAGGAAGCTCTCTTGCTCTTCCTTTTCCTCGGCCGGTTCCTCAGGCTCTCCTTCGCTGCCGGTTTCTTCCTCCTGCTCGAGCACGTCGAGTTGCTCAGCGTCGTCCCCAGTAACAGCGTCGTCCGATGGTTCAGACTGGTCGGTTGCCTCGGCCTGCGGCTGCAGGCCGTCTAGCCCATCGCTCATTGCGGCGTCCATCCCATCACCGAGATCGTCGAACTGCGGGGTCAGGCCGGCATCGTCCAACGCACCGCCCTCGTCCAAGCTTTCGGCCGAGAAGTCGAGATCACTGAAATCGGGTGTTTCGGATTTGTCGTTGGCCACAGTATTTCCTCCACGCGACCGGCTACTCGCCTGCGCTATACCACAGGCGGGCCGCCTGTGGCCACGGTTGTTTCAACGGGCTGGTAGGGGCGTCGGCTTACGAGACGCACATACCCCCATACCCCATCGTCCCATTATACTCACGAGAGCGACGTTCCGCCACGATAATCCTCCTGCTCCCCCACTAAAGGGAGGTGAGCCCTTCGCTCAGTGGAGGTAGATCACATGGAAACAACCTGTACGATGGGCCTCCGAGCCCGTCGACTCCAGGGGATTTCGACTCTTCGACGGGCTCACAGGCCCATCGTACACACTGATTCACCACACCTCGCCGATCGGATCGACAGCCGGTCAGTATTTAACGCGGCTCATGTAGTTGCAGCCGACCAGAAACATGCGTCTTCCATCTCGCTCGACCCGCGTGATGTGGACGACCTGCGCAGTCACGTAGATGACTCTCGGGTGGATCCCCAGGGCCACCACGAGCGTGTCGGATCTTGGCGCAACTTCGGCCAGGAAAGAGAATCCTCCCGCAGAAATGTCGTTGCAGAACACCTCATCGAAATCCGTCACGTTCGGCAGCATGCCATCGACGACCTCGGCAACTCTCTGCCGATACCTGTAGGCCCGGCGGGGGCGGCCTCGCCGCTCGACCTCGGGTGGCAGTTGGACGGGTTCGCCGCTGTCGGACTCGTCCGCCGGGCCGCCACCGGTGAGATCGACCAGCGAGCGCCGGACGTTGCGAGCCTCCTGCTCGACTCGTTCGACCTTCTCGAGTGCCTCGTCCAATTCGGTCACGTCGACGCCGGTTGCGAGGATCGACTCCAACGTACCGTCGTCGGCAACGGTAGCGCTGTAGGCCCAGGCGATTCGCCGCCGCTGGGAATGCTTCGTCAGCAGATCGCCCTCGTAGGTAACCGGCGAGCGGCCGTTGCGAAGTTCTTCCTGCACCCGCTTGGCTTCCTCTTCGTGGTCGGCCGCGGGAAAGACACTCCAGATAACGCGGTTCCTCAGATCTGGCAGCGTGAAACCGGTGACGAGTTCGCAGGTGCGGTTGGTCTCTTGAATTCTCCATCGCGAATCCAACTTCAACACCATTGCGTTGACCGTCTGTCGCAACTGATTAACTTGCTTGTGCTCAGCAGCCAGCAAGTCTTCGGTCTGACTGCGAGCGACGGACGTGGCTGCAAAGTGGACGGTCATTTCCACGAACAGGGCGTCTTCTTCGCTGAAACGGTTGCTTTGCATGCTATAGACGCCCAGCGCGCCGAACGCTTCGTCGCGATGCAGCATGGGAACCACAATCGCGCTTCGCAGCCCGCACTTTTCGAGCATCGGGTCGCGGAATCGCTTGTCCTGAGGCAGATCGTCAACGAGGACCGGACACGAGGCTTTCACTACGTGTGCGGTCAGGCCACGCGCATTCCCCGAGCCGGCGGTCGTGGTTACCTCCTGCGTCTGGCCCTCCTCGTCCTTCATGGTTGCCAGCCGTATCTCGAGGGAGCCGTCGTGGGGTGAGATCTGGGCGACGCTGAAGTAGTCGGCATTGAGCGCTTCGGCCGCCAGAACGGCGGCGTCGTGCATCAGCACGGTGGGCTCGGGCGCGACGACCGCCCGGCGGCCAATCGCCACCAGGGCCTGCTGACATTTTGACATATCGCGCTGTGCCGAACTTGCCGAGTTTGGCGCGGAGACCACCGGTGGGGCGGCGCCCGGCGATGCATCGGTCTGTTCCGTCGATTGATTCACTGTGCTTGTGTCCGTCCGGTTGAAATCGTCTCTGTCTCGAAAGCAGTACTACAACGTGATCCGTCGCTCATCGAGTGTGAACTGCGGGGGAACAACCGGCGCCGGATACTCTCCCTCGTGCAGGAACGTGCGATTGCGCCCGTATCGTTTCGCTTCTTGAAGGGCCATCTCTGTCCGCGCGATCAGCGAAGCCGACGTGTCGTCGAGAATCGCCGCGGTCGAGGCGCAACTGACCGTGACGCGGTTTTCCGAGTTGCGGTGCAGGAAGCACGTCTTGGCGATCGTCTGCCGGACCTTCTCCACGCCGTTGGTCGCCGCACGGGCGTCGCCGTCGGGAAACAGGAGAAAGAACCGCTGCCCGGAGAATCGGGCCACGACGCCCGTGTCAATTTCCGTCTCCAGCAGCTTGCCGAGCGCGCTAAGCATCCGGTTTCCCGTCTTGTACCCGAGTTGTGCATTGACCGCGGCGAACTCGTCGGCGTCGATCATGGCGGCGCCGAGTTGCCGTGTTCGTTCGGGATCGTCCTCCCACCATTGGGCAAGATAGGCCTCCAAGCCCGCGCGGTTGAACAGCCCCGTCTGCGGATCGGTCCTGGCCGCCGGGTCGGTCTCGTTTGCGGTTCCGTCGTTCTCCGCAACCTTCGCCGCCGCCTCGTCCAGGTTGTCGCGAAGTTGATGGCCGCTGGAGAGTAGCTCGTCGGATTTCTCGGCGATGCTCCGGCAGCCTTCCGCCAAATCGCCTTGCCGGTCCAACGCGGCCACGGCGGCGTTGAGGCTCTCGGCCTGCTCGTTGTGCTGCTGAATCGATTGCTGCACCTGTTGGCCCACTTTCTCGAGTTTTGGCTCCTGGCACAACTGGTCCAGGACGGCCTGGGGACTTTTGCAGTTTTCGAGATACTCGTCGGTGGCGGCTGACAAGGAGTCGAGACAAGTCCCAACTTCGCCCGCCTCGGGAGCCTCCCCCTGGGACCGCAATTCGTCGCACAACTCCGTCAACCGATCCTGGAACTGGTCCACGTCGATTTTCAGGGTAGTGGCGGCTAACGCCGCAGAATCCTTCTGATCCGCGGGCTCCGATGCCTCTTCCGGCTCGGCCGATTCGTCCGCGAGCGGCTCGGCGGTCTCGGCCCCTGTGGTGGCGGGTTCTGTGGTGACGGGTTCTGTGGTGACGGGTTCTGTGGTGACGGGTTCTGTGGTGACGGGTTCCGGAGTAACGGCTTCCGGAGTAACGGCTTCCGGAGTAACGGCTTCCGGAGTGTCGGCTTCCGGAGTGTCGGCAACGGATTCGGCGTCGGTCGCTACGGGAGTCGGCGGCGCTGATTCGTCGGTTTCGGTCATCTCCGGCGCAACTTCGTCCGGCTCGGCCGTTTCGGGTGCCGCCTCGTCGGTTTCGGGCTGTGGCGGCTGACTTGCTTCTTCCTCGTCGACGTTCGTTGCCTCGGTTTGCGTCGCTTCCGGTTCGGGTGGTTCGGGCGAGGCCGCTTCCGCCTTGTCCGCGTCGGCCTCGGTTGGTTCCGGTTCCGGCTGCGTCGATTCTGGTTCTGCCCGATCGGTATCCGCAGACTCGGGGTCGGCTACGTCGGTCTCTGCGGCATCGATTGTCTGCATCTCACCCGGCACCGGCTCGGCGACCGAGGCAAGGGAAGCCGACTCGCCGAACGGCATGGACTCCCATGGCTCGTCGTCGGCGAGCAACTGGTTGTAGCGTCGGCCGAGGTAGACGGCAACGCCGAACCCAAGGCTAACGTTCAACATGGCTACAAGAAGGATATAGAGAATCAAAGCCACACTCCGGGGTCGCTGGTGCTGCTTCTGTACTCTACGTCAAGACGGCCCCGAGCGACGGACACCAGGGAGGATACGACCGGGCCGGTGACGGTTCTACCGAATGGGGCGATTAACGCGGCCGTTGCGATGGCCTCCCGGGCCCTTCACGCGAGGGCCCGGTTGCGGTATGCTGGCGTTTCCCGAGAAACCTCGGCGATAGCGTCGACGGGGGGCCCCGGATGCAATCCGGGGGCTCTTTCGGGCCGCCAGGGCCGCGGCCCTAACTTGCGTTGCGAAACCGAAGCGATCACAACAAGGGAAGCACACCAATGCCCCACATCACAATGGATACCCCACACGAGTTGGGGCAGGAAGAAGCCACCCGGCGACTGAAAGAGAAGTGCAGCAGCGTGGCAAAGGTCTACGGGTCGCAGGTCGGCGATCTGCAACAGCAATGGGACGGCCCCACGCTCTCGTTCGCTTTCACGGCCATGAAGATGAAGGTCTCCGGCACGGTGACCGTCGAGAACGCCGTCGTAAAGATGGACGCCAAGGTGCCGCTGGCGGCGATGATGGTCCGCGGCATGATCGAGAAGCGGATCCGCGAGGAACTCGGCAGTTTGCTGACGTGACTGCCACACGGACGGGGTCACTGCGCGGGGCCGACTTCCACGACGTTGCCCCGCCGGACGTACCTCAGCGGGCAGTTCTTGATAACCTCCAGCAGTAGTTCGTCGACGGTCACGTTCTTGACGTCCACCGAGACCCGCTGTTCGAGCGAGACACCCGCCTGTTCGAGCGCCCGGCGGTCGATCTTCAGTTCGAGTTTCAACTGGCGGGCCAGATGTTCGAGCACCTTGCCGACCGGTATGCTGTCGAAGGACATCTTGTCAATGCGAATCTTCCCGACGTCGCCGCCCGGCGGACGGACCGGGCGCTGCGACGGCCGGTTCAGTGACGTGATCCGCTCGTGGTCTTCCAGCAATCCTTTGACGTAGACCTGACGACCGGCGACCTTGACCTCGGTGCCGGGGAGGTGCTCGGCGTAGTTCTTGGCCGTGGTTTGCGGATTCGAGCCGCCCGGGTAACTGCGGACCAGCGCCACTTCCGCGGGCACGGAAACCAGGCGCACGGTTCGGCCGTCGGGTGAGATCTCGAACGTCAAATCAAACTGGATGGCGATCAGCGTAAGTCGCTCGACCAGAGGCAGCGGCGGCAGGTCGGCGCCGGCCCAGAGGTCGTGTGGCACCCGGTCGATCCCCTGCAAGGTCAGCCGGTTTTCGTCGGCCAGCCGGCTGAGCAACGCGGCGGGAGTGGCGAAATCGTCCCATGCCATCCGCTTCGGCAACAGAAACTTCCGCGTGACCGCCGGCGGCAACCGGCGGGCTTCTTCGGTTAGCAAGGCCGCAAGAGTGCGAATTTGTGCCGCGACTCGGGGTGGGCCAAAATAGGCTACCGCGCTGACCACCGAGACACCCAACTCGCGGCTTGCGGCGACGTCGTCCAGCGCCGTCGCTAGCGGGACGCGGTCGAGTTTAAGATCGATCTTCTGGTCCGGGTCGACCCGGCGGTCGATCAGCACGGCCACGCTCTGGGTCCGCGAAAGCCCCTCGAGCGCCCGGCGCAAGGGGTTGCCACTCCAAACCACGCTGACTTCTCGACGGAGTTGCTTCTGCAACGCCGCGGAAACGAGCCAATCGCCGGCCCCAACGGCGCCGGCCGGAAGCACCCCCACCAGGGCGGCAACGGCCAGCACTACAGAGGCACCGATCCGTCGTCTTCTCGGGTCGAACGGGGCGTGCGATTTCATTGGTTCAGTCTGTCCACGGCCACAAGAACCACTAGATACCCTCATTTTCTGCCAAATCAGTACGGTCGGCAACGGCAAAACGCTGCGATTAGCGGACTTTTTCGTTGATCTCCAACCGGGGTTCTGGTTACAATCAAAGTATAGGCCGTTGGCCTTTCAGCCAGTGTCCTTTCGGGCAGTGCCCTTTCGGCCAGTGCCCGTCCTTGTCTACGGCCCGGCGATGAAACGGGCTGGCGGGCAGCCACAGCATACCGAACACTGCGGGAGATACCGGCGTGAGCAACGAGAACCCCCGAACTCCGTGCTTGTCCGAATTGTACCAGCAGTATCTGGATTCGCAGGATTCGGCCGCGTTTATCGCCACGACCTCCCAGCGATACACCCAGGGAACGCTCCGGCGTCTGGCGAGAAACTACAGCAGCAAAGTCCGCCGGGCGGCCGTGCTGGCGCTGGGTTTCGTCGGCGACTACAGCATGAACCACACGCTGGGTAGAGCGATGCTGGACGATGATCGCATCGTTCGCACGATTGCCGAGAACGGGATCCGTTCGATCTGGACGCGGGCGGGGAACGAAGAAGAACGCCAGTCGTTGGGGGTGATCATTCGCCTAAACGCTGCCCAGCAATACGACGAAGCCGCTGGACGAGCTGGCGTTCTGATCGAGAAATCACCCTGGTTCGCCGAGGTATGGAACCAGCGAGGGGTCGCCCGATTCAACCTCAGCCAGTTCGCCGAGTCGATCCGCGACTGCCATCAGACGCTGGAGATCAATCCCTATCACTTCGTGGCCGCCACGACGATGGGGCAGGCCTATCTGGAGTTGCAGAATCCTATCTCGGCGCTGGAGAGCTTCCGTCGGGCGCTACGCCTGAATCCCGATCTGGAAGCCGTCCGTACACAGGTCGTCCGCCTGGCACGGATGGTCGAAGACGGCTAGCCTCTGTCCACCGGTCGTGCGGCCCGGACCGTTGAGTTGATGTAGAATTGCGGGTTCTTGGCAAACTTCTCCAGGTTGGCCTCATTGGCGAACAAATAGACTTTGTTCTCGAAGTAGACTCCATGCGAACGGTCGCCGGCTACACGCCGGTGTTGGTCGACCGCCGCCACCAGGTCGTCGCCGGAGATGACCGGTGCATATTGGGCGGGATTGGCCATGAACTTCCGCCACTGCGGCTGACCGGCAAATAGATACGTTCGCCCTTCATATTGCGAACCCCATTGACGGTTGCCAAGCATCCATCGGCGATTTTCGGCCAATTCGACCGGGCAGTGGCGGTTCAGGGCGATCGGCGCTTCGGCAGCCGGAGCGTTCGAGGTCGGGGCCGACGCGCCGGCGTAGGCGCCAGTTGACGCCGACGGCGAGGGCGTTCGGGCCGGTGGCATAGTGGTGGTCGGGCTCCCAGGCCCGGGCGGCGTTCCGTACGAAGAGTACTGCCTTGAGGCGTTTGGCGGTGTGGCTGAGCGTCCGTAAGGTGGCATGCCTTGCGTGTTGCCCTGTGATTGGTCCCGCCGACCGGGAGGCTGCGTGGATGGCGGTTGCGACGGGCCGTACTGGTTGCCGTAGCCGGGATACGTGTATCTCGACGCATCCGCAGTCGGGTCGACCGACGGATTAGCTGCCCCCGGCACGTTCGGATGCGTTGGGGCCGGCAGGTTCGAGTACGTTGGGCCTGGAGGGCGGGAGGCCGCCGGAGTTTGGGCGTAGGCGTTGGGCGGCGGCTGCGTGGCGGCTTGGCGCAATTGGGCGATGTACTCGGACGGAGTCGACACCAGCCGGAGCTTTCCGAGCACCTGCCCCTGGGGTGAAATGATGACGTCGGCCGGCAAACCGGTCACGCCGAACTGCCGGCAGGTGGTGGGAAAGTGATCGGCGTTGATTTTCACAGGCACGTAGCTGGCCTGCAATTCTGAAATCACTTCGGGGCGGCTGAGGATGTCCCGCTGCATTTTTCGGCAGGGTTGGCACCAATCGGCCCAGAAATGCACCAGCACCAGACGATTGGTCTGGGCGGCAAGCCGTTTGGCATTTTCCAAGGTGGGCTGCCACTGGAGGGTCGCCTGTGCGGCGTGCCCCGAGTTGGACAGAAGGATTGAGACGACCACCGCCACTGAACCCAAGCTTTGTATTAGCCGCATCTTGCGCACCCTCACACACATTCGGACACAGATCTTGCCTACCGTGGTCTAGTTATCGGAACCGACGCGCGCAAAAATGGGGTGAAAATGAAGGGATTGTGCCAGATTGGCGGATTTTCCCTCGCTAGAATGCCCGATCGGGCCATTTTCGACTTGAAAAGAAATGGACAGCGGTGTATAAAGCTAGTAGTGGCAGGCAACGTTACTGGCGTGTGTCCCCGGCTTGGCGTTGTGGAGTTCTGTTGGAGGCAGCCGGGGTTTCAGCCGACCGAAGTGGTTAGGGCCGCTCGGTTTCGTGTTCCGGTGGCGGGCAGACCGGGTCGCGGTTGTCCGTTTCCTGCCGAAATCGGCGGAAGTTGACGATCATCAGCAAGTAGCGAGGCGTCGTTGCGATTCCATCGAGGGGTGTGCATATAGGCCTCTAGGTGGGAGTGATGGTTCTGGTTTTCGGCAATGCAGAGGGTGCGAGGTTCGGCTGCGGTGCTCAACCATTCGGAGATCGCATTTTCCAAGGGCCGGACTTGGACGCCTCGGCATGATCGCACAGCAAACGAAATTTTCTCGGTTTTGCGAACATTCGGTGGTTCGCAGGTTGACATACACTGACACTTGTTTAAGATGACGAATAGTTAGGGTATCGCCCGCAACACGGGCAAGTTTTCGGCTCACACGATCTCGAATCTTCGGGCCGATTGGCCGAAGAGATGGCTCTTCGGCGGGTACGAGAGACGCTTCTCGACCTGAGACTCACGCTGCTGGCCGGATTTATTTGGTCCGGCTCCACGCAGATTTTGACTTCTGTTCGAGGGCGTTCGGCTTCGGAGTCTGTTCGGCTTCGGGTCAGCATCCAGTCTACTAATGGCTTGGGAGTATTTCCCGGGTGTGTGCCTCGGTGATCCGAGGGCACGTTTACGACCATATCTTAGGTGCAACATGGCAAAGAAAAAAAAAGGCCGAACACGCCTCCGCTCCGGTGTTCACGGCGCGAGCATGCGTGGCAACGCCAACCAACAAGGACGAAATCGATCTTTCAAGCGGAACTCCGATCAGGAGGAGCCTGCCGATAACGGCGAAGCGGGGCCAGTCCAGCCCGGCGGCGGCGTGCTCGAAATGCATCCTAATGGGTATGGATTCCTCCGCGATCCCAAGACAAACTACGTCCGCGAGTTGAGCGACCCCTTCGTGCCCGGCAGCATGATCGACAAGTTCGGGCTCCGCGAAGGCGTGCTGCTTACCGGCATGGTCCAGCCCGGCCGCCGGAACCAAGGCCCCCGATTGAGGGAGCTTAATCTGGTTGACGGAATGCCGCCCGAGGATTATCGCGATGTTGCCGACTTCGAGAATCTCACACCGATCAATCCGGAGAGTTGGCTCCAGTTGGAGACCGGGCCCCAACCGCTGACGACCCGAGTGATGGACATGTTGACGCCGTTGGGCAAGGGGCAACGGGCGCTGATCGTAGCCCCGCCTCGGACCGGAAAAACGATCCTGCTGCAGCACATCAGCAAGGGAGTTTCCACCAATTTCCCAGGCGTCAAGCTGATCGTCCTGCTGATCGACGAGCGTCCCGAAGAAGTTACCGACATGATTCGCGCCGTCGACGGCGAGGTTGTAGCCAGCAGCTTGGACCGAGACATCGAGAGCCACGTGAGACTGTCGCAGTTGGTCGTCGAACGCTGCAAGCGACTGGCCGAGATGGGCCAGGACGTTGTGCTGTTGATGGATTCGATCACCCGGCTTGCCCGGGCGTTTAATAAGTGGGTCGGCAACACGGGCCGAACCATGAGTGGCGGCGTCGACATCAAGGCCATGGAC
>JABMRB010000381.1 GCA_013202865.1 Candidatus Nealsoniibacteriota bacterium
GTCAAGTACGAAGCGACGTTCGTCTACGAGATACTCTACAGCGGCGTGAAGTCGCTGCGGATCGACGTGCCGGCGTCGCCCGACGCAACGGACGCGGCGGCCGGATGGCGAAACATTACCGACAAGATCCATCACACGGTCCTCGACCCGGCATCGTTAGGCCCCGACGCACAACCGCCGGCCAAGGGCTACGAGCCGTGGAGTTTCACCGGCGAGACCGAGTTGTTCGGCACCGGCCGGATCCAACTCGCCTGGGACGCCGAGATCGGACAATTGGACTCCGGCAAGCCGGTTAAGCTCGACGTGCCGCGGCTGATCCCCGTGGGCGTCGATCTCGCCCGGGGACAGGTCGTGCTGGCCAAATCGGAGACGATCGATCTGGAGGCAAAGGAGGCCGTCGGGCTACGGCCGATCGATCCGCACCGCGACCTGTTCCGGGACGATGCCGAGGACCTCTTCGCCGACGTCCGCGGCGACGACGCCGCTCGGGCGTTCGAGTTCCACGGCGACTGGTCGCTGGCGGTGATCGCCACGCAATACGAACTCGAAGAGGTCAAACGCACGAGCATCGACCGGGCCGTGCTGCGGATGGTCGTCACGCGGGCCGATCGCGTTTCCGTGCAAGCATTGTACCGAATGCGGAGTGCCCGGCAGCGAATTCAGGTGGAACTGCCTGTTGAGGCCGAGTTCGATACGGTCCCGGCGCGAATCAACGGCGATCCGGTCACGTTGCAGAGCGAGAAGAGCGCGAAGAAGGGGGCGAAACTCTACTTCGTGCCGTTGGTCGGCTTGCAGCAAGGCGATCCGTTCCTGCTGGAACTTCGCTATACAGTGGCCGGCGATGGCCACCGACTCTCATTGCCCGTGTTCCCCGAAGAACCGGCCGTGCAGAAGGTCTACTTGTGTGCCTATCTACCGGAAGATTGGGCCCTGCTGGGTAGCGGCGGGCCGTGGTCCGCCGAGTTCCGCTGGTGGCCCTCCGGATCGCTGAATTGGACTGCCGTACCGCGCCGCATCCGGGGAGGGCATCTGCTCAATGCCGAGTACCTGCTGAATTGGGTCGGCCTGGATTCCGAAGAGGCGGCCGAATTCCAAACGGACGGCCGGTTGTACGTCTTCTCGACGCCTATGCCGGCAGCACCGCCCGACGGTGACTTGACGATCCGCAAAATGGACCGGACGTGGTTGAACGTGCTGGTCTTCGCGGCCACGCTGTTCGGCGGCCTGTTGCTGCTGCCGGCCCGGATGAGCGAGCGCGCCATGGGCGTGGGCGTCTTGATCGTGGCCCTGGTACTCTGCGGCGTATTTCTGCCGACGTTGGCATTGCAGATCCTCGACGGCGAGTTGGCCCTGGCACTATTTCTCGTGCTGGTCGTTTGGAGCGCGTGGTACTTCGCGCGCACGCTGCCGGCAAGGCGTCAAGCGGTCGCCGCCGCGGCGCCGCCGGTCGATGCACGGCCGCCGGTACCCCCACCGCCACCGAGTTTCACGGAACCCAGCCCGCACGGTCCGGAACTCAACTCCAAGACACCTCCCAGTGACGAAGCTGGGGGGACAGTTGAACTGCCACCCCAACCGTCCGACAAGAAAGCGAAGCCGTCCGACTCCGCAAGTGACGAAGGAGGGCAAAGCGATGTCTAAGCAACCGTTCAACATGCGCTTTGCGTTGGTCGCAACGCTGGCCGTCGTGCTCGGCCTGCTTGCGTCGGTAACTCCCGCATTGGCGGGCAGGCCGGGCGCGGCGACCGCAGAACGTCCCTCCACCGACCGCGAGATCCTCGTCCCCTTCGAGGACCTTCACGTGTTGCTGCAACAGCAGCCGCGGCGCGTAATGCTCTCGCGGGCCGAGTACGAGGATCTGCTGAAGAAGGCGAAGAAGACGCTCGATCGACAACTCCCGCACGATGCGCTGCCGGCAACGGCCAGCCCCGCCGTGCTCCTCTCGGCCGACTACACCGCGACGATCCGCCGAGGCCGGGCCGAAATCGACGGCACGCTGACGGTCGACGTGCTCAGCGACGGCTTGCACGCCGTGCCGTTGGACCTCGGCAGCGTCGGCCTGCAAGACGCGAAGCTGGATGGTAGCAATGCGCCGATCGGCTATGCTGACGACGGGCGGCCGACGCTGCTCGTCTCCGGGATTGGCCGGCACGAGTTGCGCCTTCAGATGGTTGCCCCGCTGCAAACGACCGCCGCTCGGCAAGTCCTCCAATTTCGGCTGCCGAGGCCGCCGGCCGTGCGGATGCGGCTGAGCGTGCCGGGCGACGTGGAGATCAAGAGCGGTGCAGCGTCCCTCGCTGCCGGCGGCACA
>JABMRB010000050.1 GCA_013202865.1 Candidatus Nealsoniibacteriota bacterium
GCCCCCGATGCCGTTGCTGCGCTCAAGAGGCTAAACGTTCGGTTGGGATACGATGACCATGGCCATATCGTCTCCGTGAGCTTCCCGCGGTCGGCGTTGTTTGGCCTTTCGGGGTCCTCGTTCAAGAACACGGACGCCGCTTGCGTTCATCTCAAGGCTTTGCCTCACCTGCGGCGCGTGAACGCAAGCACGAGCGACATCACCGACGCAGGACTGGTTCACCTCGGTGAAATCACTTGGCTCGAAGGGTTGGATCTGTCTCGCGGCAAAGGAGTCCGAACCGTCATCACCCCAGCCGGACTCACACATCTGAAAGGACTCACCAATCTGCAATCGCTGAATCTGGCTAACCGGGGCATTTCGGACGAAGAGGTCATTCATCTGACGGGCTTCAGTAATCTCGAGTTCTTGTCGCTCTTCGACTCACGCGTCACGCAAGAGGGGGCCCGGCAACTCGCTAAGCTCAGCAACCTCCGCCACTTGCGTCTCGGGTATTCGCGGCGAATCGACGACAACGCCATGGAACACCTTGGGCGGCTGAAAGAGCTTCGAGAGCTAGACCTCCGCCGCACGCACGTCACGGGTACCGGACTCATGCACTTGAAGGGACTAAGCAAGCTGGAAGTGCTGGGCCTGTACGGTTTGAGTCTCTCGGACGTGGGCGTAACGCACCTGAAAGGACTGACCCGCCTGAAGGAACTCGACTTGCAGTGGGCCGACCTTACGGATGCCGGACTGGAACATTTCAAGACGATGAAGGGCCTGGTGTCGATCGATCTGCGCGACACCTATACGACCGCGGCCGGACGAGAGCAACTTCGCAAAGCGCTGCCCGACGCGCGAATCCGAGGAAGCATCTTCTCCCGGAAGCGTCCCGACCAGCCATGAAGCGGACATCCGCTCCTCTTGCCGTATCCCATCTTCGCCTCGTGTCAGGCTATTGACACGCGCGTCACCTGCGCCAAAATAGGGGCTGCACTCAACAACACCGGCTCGAAAGGACCCCGATGGACCTGCAACTGAAAGATAAAGTGGCCCTGGTTACCGGCGGATCGCGCGGATTGGGTAAGGCGATTTGCCTCAGCCTGGCCGCCGAAGGGGCCAAGGTGGCGGTGAACTGCTATCGAAATACCCAAGAGGGCATCGATCTGACCGACGAGGCTCAGACCGTCGCCGACGAGATCGCCAAGACCTACGGCACCGAGGCGATCGTCCTGCCGGGCGACGTTGCTGACGAGGCGGACGTCCGGGAGACGTTCGACCGGATCGAAGAGAAGCTCGGCCCGGCCGACGTGCTGGTCAACAACGCGGCCATCTGCCCCACCTGCCCCGTACACGAAATGACCGCCGAGGTCTGGCGCCGGACGATCGACGTCAATCTCACCGGCACGTTCCTGACCAGCCGCGAGTTGGTTCGCCGATCGCTCGAGGCGGGCCGCACCGGGCGGATCGTCAACGTCTCGTCGCAGGCGGCCTTCCGCGGCTCGACCACCGGACACGCCCCCTACGACGCCAGCAAGGGCGGCATCGTCTCGTTCACTGTCGCCCTGGCCCGTGAGGTCGCCGCCAAGGGCATCGCCGTCAACGCGGTCGCCCCGGGAATGATCTTCACCGAGATGACGGCCAAGACGATCACCGCCAACAAGGAAAAGTACTTGGCGAGAATCCCCTTGCGCCGAATCGCCGAGCCCAACGAAGTGGCCCGCGTCATCCTCTTCCTCGCCTCCGAAGCCGCCAGCTACATGACCGGCGCCACCGTCGACGTCAGCGGAGGGATGTTGATGCGGTAGGCGGTGTGTGGTGGTTTCAACGTGTAGCGAGTTGTAGCCAAGGGAGGGTTCAGGGTTCAGAACTTTCGGGCAACGTTTGGAAGCGAAATGCTGAACCCTGAACCCTGGACCACTGAACCCTAAACCTGCCTCACAAAAGCACTTACAAACATGCGCGCACGGCTCGCAGAAGTTGCAGCGTAGGACTCTAACAGCCTAACCCCTTCGCCCCGATCCGTGTACCGC
>JABMRB010000382.1 GCA_013202865.1 Candidatus Nealsoniibacteriota bacterium
CCCAACCCGGTGCGGATCACCCGGCACGCCCGTTTCAGGAAGCGGTCGGGGTTCCGCTTGCTGAGTTGGATGCAGGCGCTCGGCTGGATCAACTGCATCTGTTCCACGACGTCGAGCATCAGGTAGGAGACTTCGTTGACGGCGTCGCTGCCGTCGGCCTTCAGTCCGCCGATGTTGATCAGGGCGAAATCGGTGTAGGTGCCGCTCTGCTCTTCGGTGACGCCGACCTTAGGCGGCGCCGGCTGGTTGTTGAATTTGACCCAGAAGCACTGCAGCAACTCCTCGGCCTCTTCCCGCGTGAGCGAGCCCTCTTCCAACTCGCGGGCGTAGAACGGATAGAGGTGCTGGTCGAGCCGGCCCGGGTTGAACGAATCCCACGTGTTCAACTCCGTGATCACGCCGAGGTGGACAAACCAGTAGGCCTGCAACGCTTCGTAGAAATCGCGCGGGGCGTACGCGGGGACCCGGGCACAGGCCTCGGCGATCCGCAATAACTCGGTGCGACGGACCGGCTCGGACTCCTGCCGGGCCATCTCGGCGGCCATCGACGCATGCCGCTCGGCTAGCGCGACAATGGCGTCGCAGCAGATATCCATCGCCTCGTACTCTTCGTTTTTCGCGTAGGCCTCCGGGTCGTGCAGGTAGTCGAGCTGCCGCCGCGTGGCAATTTCCTGCTTGACCTCCAGGAACCCGCGGCGATAGATCTTGTCGTCCAGGATGGCGTGCCCCGGTGCCCGCTGCTCCATGAACTCGGTGAACACGCCGGCCTCGTAGGCCCGGTGCCACGGTTCGGCCATCAAGTTGAAGAGCCGGTCGCGAATCGTCCGCCCCGACCAGAACGGGATAATCTCCTGGCCGTAGACCTGCATCACCTCGTCGCTGACGGCGAACGGGGTCCGCTCGCGGCCGTTGAGGATTCGCAGGTCTTCGAGACTGTGACAGCAGAGTTCGGGATAAGTGGGCGTAGCCTTCGGCGCCGGGCCACGCTCGCCTACGATCAATTCACCCTCGTTGATGCAGACCGTTCGATGCTCGACGATATACTGGAAGCACAACGCCCGGGCCACGGGCGTGGAGACCTTGGCGGGCGCGTCGCTCTTGTAGAATTGGGTAACCAACTCCGCCCGTTGGGACGAGAGCCGCGGCCTGGTCTCGACGCTTTGGCGGCGTAAACGATCAACTCTCGCGTTCATAATGGGTCCACTCAGGTTGGTGTATCAACCCCCCCAATCTTACACGAAAAGGTGTGAAAAACAAGTATCCGGACGGCACGGGCGATGGACGTGGCGAAAAGTCCTGCTTTTGCGGTGCCCGGAACCATGCGGGTTGCTTGCACGCTACCCGTACTTCGGTTATAATAACGCTGGCTCCTTGTCGCAACCGAGCCGGGTTTTCTGTGCTGTTTTGCACCGGCACAGCACGCCAATCGCAACACGCTTTTCACGGAGATGGTCGTCGTGCGTAACTTCCCGAGAACAACGCCACGCGGGCGCGCCGCGTCCGCGAAGCACGCCCTAACAGCCGCTCGACGCGGGCTGGGACGCTCGAGCCGGTTGAGTTTCGAGGCGCTCGAGCAGCGGCTGGTGCTCGACGCCGGCCCGTTGTTTATCAACGAATTCATGGCCGACAACGAGAGCGCCCTCCAAGACGAGGACGGCGCCTACAACGATTGGATCGAAATCTATAACCCCGGGCCGTCGTCGGCCGATCTGGATGGGTGGTTCCTTACCGACAACATCGGGAGCCTCACGAAGTGGCAATTCCCGGACGTGACGATCCAGCCGGACGACTATCTGCTCGTGTTCGCGTCGGACAAAGACCGCCCGGACACTCGGCTGGCCGGAGACCTGCGCGAAGAACTGCACACGAACTTCAAGCTCGGCGCCGGCGGTGAGTACCTTGCGCTGGTCGAACCGGACGGCCTGACGGTCGAGCACGAATATGCGCCCGAGTATCCCGAGCAGAAAGAGGACGTCTCCTACGGCATGACGCAGGAAAACGCCACGTTCTTCGTGCCCGAATCCGCCCAGGTCACCCATCTCGTGCCGACACTTGCCGAAGAGCCGATTCAGACCGTATGGACGGAGGCCGACTTCGACGATTCCTCGTGGAGCGGTTTCACGCAGGCATCGCGGGTCTTGATTACGGAGGTAGCCACGGGCTCTCCACGCTTTGTCGAGATCCAAAACGCTTCCGTGGGTACGGTCAACACGTCCGGTTGGGTGGTGGCGGTCAACTACGCCCAGAATTTCAAAATCAACGAGGTACACGACCAGTTCTGGGATCTGCCGGCTGCGATCGGTCCGAGCGGCGTGCTTTACCAATCGGGTAGCTCCCTGGATCCCAACTACTGGGGAGGCGCCCTTCCCTGGCTGACGCAAGGCCCCGGGTGGGTGATGATCCTCGACGACGTCGGTAACGTCGTCGATTTCGTCGTCTGGGGATACGGTGCCGAGACCGTCCAGCAGTTCCAGACGAACGTCAACGGACACGACGTTTCGATCGCCGACATCTGGAGCGGGGCGGCCATCCCTGCCGCTGGGGGCCGGGACAACTCGGCGCAGCGGATCGGCGACGCCGACCACGACAGCG
>JABMRB010000383.1 GCA_013202865.1 Candidatus Nealsoniibacteriota bacterium
GCCACCCAAACTAATGTGGTGTTAGCCGTGAATTTGGGTGGCATTTGGCATGAACTGGTCTGAGGGCGGAACCACACTTCCTTCCAATTTGCAATCCTCAATCTGCAATTTCTCCTGGTGCCCCTGGCTGCTTGTCGGGCGTTGCACGTACCGTTAGGATACGGGCCATGTCAGCCGAAATGGGGCACTGGCAAACGCGCAGCCAGCGGCCCCCGGAGTTGCAGAGAAGGCTGGCCCGACCTGAGGGGGAGATCGTTGCCAAAAGTTAAATTGAATATTTAGAGTCTGACCCCGAGTACGGCGTACGGCGGATTCCGGAAGGGCTGGGGGAACGGGAGATGGTCGAGCCCATTCTGGCGAGGCTGCTAGGAGACGCGAACATTCTGTCTCCACCAGGTGTCTGAGGTTTTGACAGACCAGAATAACCCTTGATCTTAAGTGCCGACATGGACGATGAGCAAATCCTGGAATTCCAGGCGAATACAGCAAACGGGATCGTTTGCAGACTGAACGCATCACGACGCGACACCGCTGTAACGCGAGCCATTGAATTGCTTCTGGGGCGGATTGTCGGAGCGGGAAACTCACTGCGTGTGTTGCATAACCACGCACCGCACGAATTCGACTTCGACGGTGCGATGATTTTGCGAGGCATCTATGACGCCATGTTGCAGGCTCTATTCATTCTGCACGACCCTGCAAAACGAGACGAAAGGGCCCAGGACTACCTGGATTTCTATTGGGTCGAAAAGGAGAAGACTATTGGGCTCTTTGACGGTAATCGTACGTACCTTTCCCGCCGTATTTCACAAAGCGCTCGGAGGCCGAGTGCAGAACCAGCAATTAAGCAAGAGATCCAGCGGGTGCGGCCAAGGTTCGAGAACTCAAACGGGAGACTCCGGAATCACTGGTACAAGGGCAGCCTGCGAGAGTTGGCTGGCGCCGTAGGTTTCGAGGCCGAGTATGAAATCCTTCAACAGCAGCTGTCCGGAGCGGTGCATGCGTCGGCCTACACTTTGCAGGACGGGTCGTATTATCGGGGGTTTCTGCTCCTGGACTTCGCTTGGCGACTCTCGTTTCGGGTGCTGGGAAGCGCCGCAGAATACGTGGGCATTGAACTCGACGAAGCGGAACGCGAACTTGTTGGGCTGTCGCGTACGAACGTTTTCGACTTGCCGAACACATCTTGACCTGCGGCGCTACGCCTCACCCGTTGGAATCCGGGGGAATCCTGGATTCCCCCGGCAGGCGTGGCCACTTTGAGGCGCCGGGTGCCACTGCCTGCTTGTCAGCGAGTGTCAGTCCCGTTGAAGAAAGTGATGCTGTAGAGCTAGACAGGAGTGACAGACATGCCAGTTTGGAGGACCATCAACAGACCAGAAATGGGCTATCTGGATGGCCTCAGCGAAGACATCTCGCTACTCGAAGCACAGTTCCCCAACTCGCTCGCAGCAGTGGGCGATAGTCCGATGTGGCTGGCAAGTGATTACTCGGGACAACACAAGCAGGCAGCATTCGAGGCCTACGCATTTCTGGTCACAACGGAGTCTTCGCTAGGCGCATGGAACTGCGAACGGGTGGCATTCCGCAGGAAGTATCTCGCTGATGGCCGCCGGCTTTCTTTCAAGAAGTTGCGGGATCGAGTTCGATGGCGTGCGATGTTACCATTTCTAACGATTGCCGACTGCCTGCAAGGAAATCTGGTGACCTTCGTAATTGACAAGCGCATCAGAAGTCTGTTTGCAGAGGAGGGTGTAGTCGACTGGAGCCATCTGCCGAAGGTGTTTCCAGAAGGCACTTCCCACAACGTCGTAGAGAAGTCACTGCGAGTCGCTACCTTCGTGGCGCTGATGATTGCAGGCTTCCGTGATGAAGCACAGCAAGCGACGTGGATAAGCGACGATGACGACACCCTTGATACCTATGCTCGCCGTGACAGATTGGCAGAGCTCATCTCCTATCTCACCTGGGAAATCACTGGCTGGCGCAATCCGGCGTTAATGGAATTTGGCACGACAGCACTCGATTCTTCTCATAGACACTTGGAGGACTTTGCTGCAATACGTGACCTTGTGGCTGGCGCCTTAGCCAACCTTGCACCTGCGATCGGGATTCCCGAAGCCACTGGCGTGAGTGTCAGTATAGTGAATCGGGATATGTGTACCGATGTTAGAACACGAGCGGTCATCGACTGGCTTGCTTGTCGCGATCTCCCCTTGAAACGCATACTGCTTCGGGTTGTGAAAGACCACGCAGGAACCATTCGCACGAGAGCAGAAATGTTTGGATTCGGACTCGGGCCGGGTGGCCCCGGGTGATCGCTCACCCGGGGTTCCCACAGATCCGGACGTGCAGGACTACCGCATCCGGTTCCTCAAATGACAACTTTGCTTCGCACACGAACACACGGAATCCGGGGAATCCGGGGACACAAACCGATATTGGCATACTGGGAAAGATTCGGCAGCTTCGCGGCATGGCTAACTTGCCGAGACAGCCAACATAGGTGCGTGTCCCCGGATTCGCCACCCAGAACGACCGTGCCACCCGCGGCGATCCTTGTGGAGGACCGTTTTCACGGACGTGCCCCCCCCCCTTCTCATTGGAGGGATTTCATGGTACAATCAATACCACCGTAACGTCCGGTCGGCAACGTATTGCATGGAGTTCTTTCCAGAAAGTGAGGTAGCAGCATGTTTCTTCGAGCACGCGTGGCCCTTGCGGGCGCGATGGTGGCTCTGTGGTCGTTTGGCGGGATGGCCAGAGCCGAGTTTCGATTCACGGTGACGTCGGACCCGCAAAGCTACAATGCCGCCTTCAGTGAGGTCCTGACCGCGGTGAATGATGTGGTCGGCGGTCCCGGCGCGTTCCACGTGTCGGCCGGTGACATGATCTTCTTCACCGGTGATATCTCACTCGCCCGCGACGTTGTCGACGAGCGTTTCGGCATCGATTACCCCTGGTACCCGCTCACCGGCAACCACGACGTGGCGGACATCGGCTGGCTGAGGGATGAGTACGATAACGGCAACGGCGTGCGCACGCCGTTGAAGACCCGCACCAATCAGGACGGCCCGGCCGGCACCATGCAAACCACGTTCACGTGGGACTATGCCAACGCCCACTTCGTCTTCTTGAATCAGTTCTGGGACGGCTCCAGCGACACGGGTACTGACAGCGACGTGGGCACTGACGGCGACGTGGTGCCGGAGTTGTACGACTGGCTGGCCAACGACCTGGCGGCCAACCAGCAGCAGTTCACGTTCGTGTTCGGTCACGAGCCGGCTTTTCCCTACAATCGGCACGTGGGCGACAGCCTGGATCAGTACCCCGCGCACCGCGACGCGTTCTGGCAGTTGCTCGAAGACAACGACGTGACCGCATACGTCTGCGGACACACACATTTCTACTCGACGCACCAGGGGAACGTCGACCATATCGGCAAGGTCTGGCAAATCAACCCGGCCACAGCCGGATTCCCACACGGGAACCCCATGATGTTTCTCGACGTCACGGTGGGCAGTACCGACGTAACTTTCGACGCCTACGAGGATTCGGGCGGGTGGCATCTGAGTGACACCACCGTGGTCCCCGAACCGTCCAGCCTCATCCTCTTGAGCATCGGTGCCATTGGTCTACTGGTGCATGTGGGGAGTTGGGGGCACAGCTTGATTAGTGATTAGGCGAGGAAAAGGGAACAAGGGGCGTTTGGGGGCGTTTGGGGGGGCGTTTGGGGTCAGGGCGGTAACAGGTATTAAGGGTTACGGTTCGGCAACTTGGCGATTAGGATTGCGGCATGGTGGACTGTCAATCGCTTGGGAAAACTGCTTAGTACCTAATACCGCTCTGACCCCACCCCCAGCAGGGCCAGATAGATCGCCACCCCAATCAGCCCGGTCTCGGTCAGGATGCTGAGGAACCCGTTGTGATGGATGTAGTCGCGGGTGGCTTCCAGATTCAGGTCAGTCGAGCGGTCGGCCAGATAGGCCTTCTTGGCTTCGAGAAGCTGGCCGAACCCGACGCCCAACAGCGGGCGGTCGAGGAACATCTGCCACGAAATATAGGCGAAGGAATCTACACGTTCGACGTTCCGCTATAGCAGCCCACCTCATCGCAGGACGACACACTGTCCGCCGGGTACCGTCTCGCCGATGCCGTTGTGCAGGCCCAAGTAGGACCGCCAGGGGACCGCGTAGAACGGGCTGACCGTTCTCTCGAACAGAATCTGGTCGACCTTGGCCTCCCGGGCCATTTCGATCGCGCGGCGAAGGTAGGCCTTGCGGTCGTTGAAACGGAACAGCAAGTACTTCCACACGACGATCGGACGTTGCAGGCCCCTGGCGTCGCGGAACTCGATCAGGGCCTTCAGATTGCGATAGACCTTCTCGAAATCGAGCCCGCGTTGGTACTTGTCGGTCATCTGCTGGTCGATCCCATCCAGCGAGACCTGCATCTCGTCGATCAGCAACGCGGCCTCGCGCTTTTCGTCGGTGTCGATGAGTTGGCCGTTGGTCGACGTGTGGATCCAGACGCCGGGAATCGTTTCGCGGAGGACGTGCAGTTCGCGGCCGATGTTTTTCGACAAGAACGGCTCGCCCTGGTTTAGATAGCCGATCCGTCGCACACCCGCCCGCTGCAACTCCTCCGCCACTCGGGTCACGTCTTCCAATGTCATGGAGACCTTCGACCGCATGTTGCGGATCTTCTCGCGCGGGCAACTAACGCAGTGGAGATTGCACGCGCTCGTGTTCTCCATCATGATGAATTCGGGCAGCCGGTGCTTGTCGGCGAGGCTCTTCGCCTTCCCGCGATCGACCGTCCGCAGGTCGCAGCAGCGGGCGCACAAGGGCGTCGGCAGCCGGCCGTCGGCCAGCGTCGCGCGGAACCGGTTGGCGGTCTCCCCCGAGAAGACCTCCGCGACCGACTGGTGACGCAGGTCGCCAACGTGTCCGGAACCATCGACGTCGTGGCACGTGCAGGAGACCGTCAAGTCGGAGTTCACGCAGACGTTCATGTCCGACTGTCCGGCAAGGGCCTTGCAGAAAAAGGCCCTACGCTGCAATCGAACCTTGGTCTGTTGATATTGCCGCAGAGTCTTTCGCACCGCGGCTGCAACGTGTGTGGCAATACTGTCCATGGTCGTTCGCTCTTTCGGTGTTCTTGACTTCTTTGCAGGCAATCAGGTTGCTCCGGCTCTCCGCAATCCGATGGCCGGCATCTTGACGGCGGCCGCGCCGGCCGCGTTGGCCGCCGGCTGCGTCGCGCCGCGCAGTCCCGTCGTAATCCCGGCCATGAAGAAGAGCAGGCCGTTTTCGATCGACGAGTAACTCAGTTCGTGGAACGCCGCTTGGCAGATGTAGGTGGCCAGCACGGCCAACATCAGGATCCCCTGGCTGCGCATCCAGTCGGGCAGATCGGTGTCGCGAAGCAGTTGCCACGCGGAGCGGCCCCAGGCAATCAGTACGGCAAGGTAAAGCGTCATCCCGATCAGGCCGGTCTCGGTCAGCACGCTGAGAAATCCGTTGTGATGCACGAATCGGCGAGTTTCCTCCAGTCTCAGCGATGTGGAGCGATCGGAGAGGTAGGGCAGCTTGGCCTGGGGAAACTGCCCGAACCCGACACCGCAAAGCGGGCGGTCGAGAAACATCTTCCACGAGATGTAGGCGAAACTGCTGCGCAAGTCGACGCTACTGCCCGTCTCGGCGGCGGAGTATTCGCGCTGGAAACTCTTGAGTTCGTCCATGCGCGTCGCGGCCAGCAACACCGAGGCCGAGACCATGCTCCCCAGCACCAACGGCCGCCAGACGCCGCGAAGCGTCAGTCCCAACACGACCATCACGGCCAGGCCCGCACCCATCCAGACGCTCCGCGTGTAGCTGAAGTAGATTGCGGCCAACATCAGCGGCACCAGGGCGATGATCGCCAACTGGCCCACCCGGCCAAGTTGCCGTCGCCAGGTCCAGGCGGCTAGCAAGCATACACTCAAGCACATGCCGAAATGAACGGAGTGGACCATCGGTCCCCGGGCGCGTCCAAAGTGACGCCCGACGTTGGGATCGGCAATGTGTTTCGGGAAGACGGCCCACCATTGCCCGGTAATTTCCAGCAAGGCGGTTACCGCGAGATACACGCCCAGGGCGGTCAAGGCGATGTACACGCAGGAGACATTCGCGCGGCGCAGCGGCGATTGTCGGGCGATCCAGTAGACGCCAAACGGGATCATATATCCGACGATCAGGCGGAACAAGGGCTCGCCGTCACCGCCCTGACCGCTCTGATTCCCGGCCCAGCCGCCGTAACACCCGCTGGCGACCAGCACACCGAGAAAGGCCAGCAACAGCAGGTCGACGCGGCCGAGCCGTTTCGGCTCGGTACGGCCCAGGCGATGTTGGACAACGTACGCCACGCCCAGCAGCACGAGCATGATCCGGTCGAGCGTCAGCGCCACGGGCCCCAAGTGGAAATTGGCGAAATCGTGGCCGAAGCACGCCGCGATTACCAGCAGGGCCAGACACCCGGCGACCAGCGACCCGCGCAGCGCATAGACGGCCCCCCAAGTCAGCGCAGCCACACCGGCGATGAGATAGACGAAGTCCATGGGTTTTAGCGACAAACGAGCAGAATAGTCTTGCGATCTTCCGGTTGCACTCGCTCTACGATCGTGAAGGCATTCTTAGCAAGGTTGTTCACGAGCAAGTAGCACCGCTTGTACGCGATTTGACAGGGGGAGGCTGCTATCGCAACCATAGCATACCAAGTCGTCGTTTAGCGGGCGGACTTGCCCGCCGTTGCCGCTGGCGAAGAGGACGGCTACTCACGCCTCCGCGGGCTTCCGCCCTCGGCTACTGTTTCCGCAGCAGACGCGCCGCCCCTCCGCTGCAAATCCCAAGTCCCAAATCCCAAATCTAAAATCAAAAATCCCACTACGCCCTGCTGGCGTAGTCGATCTTCTCCAATGCCCGGTGGATCGACAGGCCGCTCAGCGGGGCTTCGGCGGGCTCGGTCGCCTCGGTGCGTGGCCGAACTGGCAGGTTCAAATCGACCGGACGCGGTTGGATGATTCGCTCTGGCATGGCAGGTTGTGCCGGCGTGGCCGATTGTGTCGGCGTGGCCGGTTGGGCCGTTAGAAACAACGTGCCGAATCCGATCAGCAGACCGCCGACGAGTCCGGCCAGCGCGATCATGCTACGGCTCGGGCCCACCGGGTAGAGGCCGGCTTGCGGGGCGTCGATTCGCGCGATCAGGCTGCTGGCGTTGGCGCTGGCCAGCGCCGCCCGGGCCTCGCCCAGATTCTCTTCCGCGCGCTTGAGCAACTCGCTGCGGTTCGAGTTCTGGGCCACCTGATTGGCGTACGTGGCACGAACGGCAGCCAGGCGGTCGAGCCGTCCGGTGGCGTTGTCGAGCTGTTGTTGGAGCATCGTCATCCGATCACCGCTGAGATGAAGCTCGACCTCGAGGCCGCGGACGGCGATCGCCAACTCGTCGTGCAGATGACGCCCGATCTCATCCTCCGACAGCTTGGCCGCACGGACCAGGGGATGCTCGGTCGACATATTCCCTTGCAGGGCGGCGGTCCGCAACTGGGCGTCGACCAGGCCGTCCTTCAACCGCCGCAAGGCGGGCTGCGACACGAGCAGCCGGTTCGGCGTGGCGACCAGTTGGCCCGGATCGTCTTTGGCGCCCTTCAACAAGTCCAGCAATTGCTGGTTGCCGGTATGGGTTGCGGCGGTCTCGCGAAGCTCGCCACGGATCTCGGCAATCGTCCGCCGCAGCGCGCTCTCGCCGCTGCCAGCATCGTTAAGTACCCGCAACTCGGCCAGATCGCTGCCGACTTGCCGCTCGGTTTCGATGAGCCGTTCGGTCGACTCGTCCAGATCGGTCTGGGCGACCTGTGCCGCGTTGGTCAGTTCGTCGATCATGCTGTGGGCCTTGGTGTCGCGGAGCCGTTGGAGCCTTGCCTGCAACCGGGAGCAGATCGCCCCGGTCAGGGCCTCCGCCCGATCGCGGCTGTGATCGCGGACATTCAGGTAGAAGACCTCGGTCTCGCCAAACTCAGCACCCTTAGGCGGCGTGAGCTTGACCGCGTCACGTACCTTGGCAACGTCCCGCGGCGTAGGCCAGGCGGTAACGGCTTGCTTGTAGTCAGTCGGCGGGCCGACCTCCTCTAGCGCCGGGGCGAGCACACCCCGGCTCCTGACCAATTCGAGGATCGTCTCCTGGACCGTTTTCATCTCGCCGGTTTCGGAGAACTTGCCGAGCCCCGTCTCGTTGTTGGCCGCCTCGTTGCGGACGATTAGCGCTTGCGACGCCTCCCACGAAGGCTTTCGCACTGCGGCGTACGCGACCGCCGCCGCGGTTATCAGCAGCGCCGGAATCAACCAGTGTCGCTTGTGCGTGGCCAGAATGCGAAGAACGTCTCGCGGACTCGGCAGCGTCAAAGGGGTTGCGTTCATTGTTGATGGTCTCGGGTTGGGTCGATTGTAGAGGCTAGACGTGGTGCGGGCGGCCCGCCTGCCTTGCGTTATCGCAGGGTGCCTGCAACGCACCTGCCCCGGACGTTGTGGTGCGTTTCACGCACCCTACCAACCTGCTGCGATATCCTACGTTGCAAAGCGGGTGCCAAGCCGATTTTCAGCCACCCGTCGCGCGGTGCGGTCGACCGACCGTTGCCATAAAGCAACCGGGTGTCGCGTTGCAGCAACGCGACCGCGGCAGTAATCCGACCTTTTTCGCCGCCACGGGCGAAATTCGCTTGCATCCGCGGGATTCTGACAGAGAGTTGTGCATGCAAGTATACTGCCTCTGTGACCTCAACGAATTGGCTCCATACGCCGACGACTGGGACCGGCTGGCCGGCGGTGTGCCGACGCGGAGTTGGGCTTGGCTGTCGACCTGGTGGAAACACTACGGCCAACCGGCCGGCGACGCCCCAAGCTCACGACGGCTGTTCGTGCCCTGCGTGTTCGACCGTACCGAGAAGCTCGTTGCCGTGGCGCCCTGGTATTGCGAGTCCTCCGCGGCCGGCGGTTCCGTCGTGCGGCCGCTCGGCTCCGGCGAGGTCTGCTCCGACTACTTGGGATTGCTCTGCCAACCGGGTATCGAGCGACAGATCACCACGGCGGTGGCCGACTACCTGACGGGTGTTTCCGGCGACGACGATTGTGACGGCCCCGCCTGGGACCTGCTGGAATTGACCGGCATCGACGGGCAGGACGCCGCCGTCGGCCAACTCGTTGAGCGGCTCGAAGAGGCCGGCAATACGGTCCATCATCGCGACGGGCCGAACTGCTGGCGGATCGAGTTGCCCGAGTCGTGGGACGCCTATCTGGCCATGCTCTCCAAGAGTCATCGCAAACAAATCCGTCGTCTGCAACGTGACCTGCTGGACACCGGCCGGGCCGTGCTGCACACGGTTACCCGGGCCGATGAACTGCCCGCCGCGATCGACGTCCTGATCGACCTGCACCAGCGACGGCGGCAGTCGCTGGGCGAACCGGGTTGCTTTGCGTCGCCTGCGTTTGCCGCCTTCCATCGCGAGGTCATGCCGCGGTTGCTCCGCAGCGGTCAACTGCAACTCCATTGGCTGGAACTCGACGGCCGCCCCGTTGCGGCCGAGTATCAACTGGCCGGCGGGGGTGTGGTCTATGCCTACCAATCGGGGATCGAGCCGGAGTTGGCCCAACAGCAGCCCGGGCGGATTGCCACGGTGGCCGCGTTGCGTCGGGCGATCGAACACGGCTATCGGGCGCTGGATTTCCTCCGTGGCGACGAGCCGTACAAGGCCCATTTCCGCGCCGAGCCACGCCCAAGCATGGCGGTGCGAATCGTCCCCAACCGCCCAACCGCCCAATGGCGTCACAACCTCTGGCTCGCTGGCGACAACATGAAACACTGGCTCAAGAGCGGTCTGCATTTCGCCGGCGTACGCTAAGAGCAATGAGGTATGAGGTATGAGGTATGAGGTATGAGCTATGAGCAGTGAGCA
>JABMRB010000384.1 GCA_013202865.1 Candidatus Nealsoniibacteriota bacterium
AAAGCGCAGCGGTGCCCCAGCCACCCTCAAACCCAGATGCAATGAGGAAGAGGAACGCCTGGCCTCGTGCCTCGACCCGGCCTACGTTTCTTCCTTGTTCACCGTGGCGATACTCTCGGCCGGCGTGCGCTGCTGGAGATGGTGTGGCGGCGGCGGGCTGCTGCGGGTCAGTTCGATGTCGTCGCCGAAGTAATACTTCCTCGCGTCCGGGTTGCTGAGCACATCGTCCGGGTGGCCATGGCAGAGCACCTGGCCGGCGCGCAATACGTAGCTGCGATCGGTGATCTGAAGTGTCTCGCGGACCTGGTGGTCGGTAATCAGGATCGCGATCCCCTGGTCGCGCAGCTCGCGGATAATCTGCTGGATGCTGGCCACCGTGACCGGGTCGATGCCCGTGAACGGTTCGTCTAGCAGAATGATCTTAGGGTCGGAGACCAGTGCCCGGGCGATCTCCAGGCGTCGCCGCTCGCCGCCGGAGAGGGAATGGGCCATCGCCTTGCGCAGCTTGGTGATGCCGAAGCGATCGAGCAGTTCGTTGCAACGGCGAATGCGTGCCTTGCGCTGCACGCCGAGCACCTCCATCACGCCGAGCAGATTCTTCTCGACGCTAAGCTTCCGAAAGACGCTCGATTCCTGGGCCAGGTATCCCATGCCGCCGTCGCGGGCGCGACGAAACATGGGCCAGACGGTCACGTCGACGCCGCCGAGTACGACTTTTCCGGCGTTCGGTTCGATCATCCCGCAGGTCATGCGGAAACTGGTCGTCTTGCCGGCCCCGTTGGGTCCCAGCAGTCCGACGATCTCACCCTTCTCGACGCGGAAGTCGACCCCGTCGACCACACGCCGGCTGCCATAGACCTTGACCAATCCTTCGACGTTGAGCATCGTTCCATCCGTGAGTGAAGAGTTTGGTTGGTTGCCTTACCTGACCAATTCCATATCGCCGAAGTTCGGGAAATAGGGGACGCTGAACCAGGACGTGTGGATCTTGTACTTCGTATCGGGCCAATAGATGAACAGGGCCTTGCCGATCAGCAGATCGCGGCGGACGTAGTGGGGCAAGGCCGAGTACCCGGGTGGCCACACCGTGCCGTCCCGCCGAGGCCATAGCCGCCCGTCCTTGCTCTTGGCGCTATTGTCGCCCAATGTGAAGAACTGATCTTCCTGCAATGCGAAGTCCACGTGCCCATTCTCCGTGGGTGAATTGGGATCCAGTGCGATGTAGTAGGCGTCGCGGAGTACCTTCAACTCGCTCACCCGCAACTTCGCGCCAGCGGAGCCGATACCGACCGGGCTCAAGTTTTCGGGGGCAAACTCTAATCTATTGAGTTCGGAACCATCGTAGGTGGTTGGCGCGTCGAACTGGACCTCGTCGTCCTCGACCCACAATCGCAGTTGATCGTCGCAATTGGCAAACCGCAGTTCGTACTGTCCGGGCCCTCGCAGGCCTGTCATTGCCACCGGCCGGAAACCGTCCAAACCCGAGATCGCCAGCGTCGCCTTTCCGCTGGCGACGTCGATCCGGCACTGCATTCGCCGGCCGCCTTCGACCAACTCGAATAGCGCTTCCCCTGTCTTGGATTCGACCTTGAGCATGCACTCGACGGCCAGATCGCCGACCCAATGACCCTCGTCGTGCGGCACCGTGTTGGGAGTGTCGGGAAGCGGATAGGGAGGCAGGCGTGTCTCTTGCCGTAAGTGCTGCACATCCTTCCGCAACCCGCGCGAGTTGTAGGCACAGAAATTGGTGATCAACTGGGCAGGGGGCTGCACCCCGTTTTTGGGTCCGGGAGGCTCATCCGAGGGCTTTTCTCGGGAAGGAATCGACCAGTCTTTCAGCGAGGGCACACGATGCTCGTAGCGAAACCAAGCCTCGCCGGAGAGGTTCTCTTTGGTTGCGAAGGTGAGATAGTCATCGGTCTTCCAGCCGCTGACCGAATCACCCCCCGGCACCTCGACGCCGCTCCAACGAAAAGGCCAGCCCTGCTCGACGATCTTCGGCATCATCCGGTTATCGAACACCGGCTGCAGCATCGCCACCATCTTGTCCGGATTTTCCTTTCGGGCGATAACGAAATCGTCGTCCCCTTTGCTCTTGACGTAGATGTCGCCACGCATGATCCGGATTGTTTCGCCCGGCAGCCCCACCAGCCGCTTGATGTAGTTGATTTCCGCCTGCCCGGGATACTTGAATACCACCACGTCCCAGCGCGCCGGGTCGCCGAACTGGTACGAAAACTTGTCCACCAGGATCCGGTCGCCCGTGTACGACGGGTACTCGTCCAAAGGATCTGCGGCGTCAATCCTCAAGTTCACCAGATCCATCGGGAAGCGGCACATTGGGCAGGTGCAGCCGACCACCAAGAAGTCGGCCCCTCTCCGTGTCCCGTTGCCGTCCACCTCGTCGCTGGAACTGACCTGGAACTCGTACCCGCAGTTCGAACATTCCAGATCTTTGTGACGGCCCATCAGCGTCGGGGCCATCGAACCGGTGGGAATCACAAACGCCTCGGCCTCGAACGTGCGAAACAGAAACGCTAGCACAAACGCAACCACCACCGACTCGATCGTCTCGCGAATGGCCGCCGACGAAGGAACGTGCGGCGTCGGTTTCTCGTTCGACGGAGTTGCGTTGCGATCCTTATCGAGAGGTTTCTCCGATTGCTCAGTTCGGGAAGCGGCGGCCGATTTCGACCGAGACGATTTCTTCTTCGACATCTGTTCTCCTCGTTGCGCGAACTCCACTCCCGCCGTAGGCCGACTTGGCGATCCGTAACACGCGTCACCGCCCAGCCGCCAGGACTTGCCCGGCAGGCCGCAGTAGCGTCTCCCCCAAAGTGACCGGTTTGTAGACCAATCCATCAAAGACCACCTTTCTACGCCCGCCGCGCCTGAGCGGTTCTGCGCCGGCTTTGGGGGGCGTAGCTCGCGGCGTCACTACACTCTAGCGAATATAGCGGATTCTTGTCGGGTCTGGAACTTGAAATCTCCAGGGGCCGACATGCACCCGCCGGGCAGGGAAATGCACCACTAAAGCCTTACCCACCAACAACTTAGCAGGCACGAACGACGGCGCCGGCCAACTCCTGCTGTCCTCGGAAATCGGGCTATTGTCACCCAGAACAAAGTATGCATCGTCGGGAAGCTTGCAGGGGGCGTCCACCCCCCATGCGTGCCAGGCTCCGATCGGCCGCGTGTAGTACACGTCGCGATACACCCGGATATCCGAAATCGTCACCCCCAGACCTCCTTGCGATCCGATCGCCAGCGGCCGTGGGGTCGGTTTCAGCGGACCGGGCGAGGGGGCATACTCCCGCGTAACCACCGGCCGGCCGTCAAACGCCAGCAGCAGTTGCTTGTCGAACAGCGACAGCACGATCTCTACTCCGTCGGTCAGTCGAGGCGACTTCCCGACGCCCCCGGGCACGACTTCGTCGCCGCGTAGCACCTCGTACCGCTGCCGATCCGGATAGAGCAACACCTTGAACGTGTCCCGCCCGTCCGTGGCACGGATTGCCAGGCTCCCCTCGCCGCGCGTCTCGACCAGCCGTAGCGAAAGCATCAGGTCGGTGACCGTATAGCCGCAAGGCTCGGTAATCGGGCACTGCCGGGTCTGGCCTTCGCTCTTCTTGAGGGTAGCGTCCTTCGTGAGAGTCACGCTGCCCGGCACGCGACACCAATGGCAATACTCCAACCAGTCGTCCGCAGCGTCGCCGGGTGGATCGCTTCCGCAGGCGAATCGTCCCCGGTCGGCCCCCCAGGCATCTCCCTGCCAACGCGGCGGTAGGCCGGGCGGTTGCGAGGCGGCGTCGTCAACGAGAATTGCCATGGCCCGTTGTTGTGCAAGTGTCTTCCGCTGGATCTGTCCCTCGACGTAGACATCGCCGTCACGAATGCGGATCGATTCCTCGGGTAACCCAACCACCCGTTTGACGTACATTCTGTACGGCGGTTCGGGCCGACGAAAGACCACGACCTCCCAACGCCGAGGCCGGCGCAGCCGTAGAATCGTTTTATCCACTAGAATCCCGTCACCGAGCAGGACGGGCTTGCCTTGCAGGTCGTTGCCGGCGTAGCCACAAAGCGGGCAAACGGCCTTGGTTACCGGCCGGGCCGGGTCGACCCCGTTGGCGAACTGGTGCTCGCACTGATCGCATTGCACCTGCTGGTGCGAACCCAACAACGTCGTGGCCATCGAACCGCCTGTGATCCGCAAGGGCACCAGCAGGCCCTCGACGTACCACGTCCGCATCACGAGCACGGCGAGCACGGCCAACGTGCATCGTTCCGTCAGGAACCGTAAGCGGCAGCATGAAGGAGACCGGTTGGAGCGCATGTCAGGGTGTTTCGGGGTTTCGTCCGGGCGGGTGAGGCCACTCTCCTACTATGGTGATCCGTCGCCGGTAGAATCGCAAGGCCACCCCCCCCCACGCCGGGTGGGCGGTAGATTGCGACAGGACGGATTCTACCCCGATTTCATGCTAGGTTTTATTAGTACTCTGCCAACTTGCAAACATCGGGGAGCTGGATTCACAAGAATTCAGTCGTCGCCGCATTCGACTGAGCTCTTACGAATCCAGCTACCCGAAACATTAAACGCAACAGAGCACCAGCAGAACCTTCGCGGGATGCCAGAATCATGGATCCAGAGCAAAAGTACATCAATCAACGCAAGTCGTATCGCTGCCAGGTTCCGGAGGGGCAGGAGTACGCGGAACTCCAAGTCGGGCGACGGCGAACGCCGATTCGGCTGTTCAACGAGTCGGCCGGTGGCTTTGCCGCCCTGGTCCAGGCGAACGTGCGTGTCAAGGTAAACGACGTGCTCGGGTTGAGCACCACCATGGGCCGGTTCGAGGTCCGCGTGGCCTACGTGTCGGAAGTCATACAGGCATCCAGCGGGAAAGGGCAGGAAGAGCCGCTACTACGGATCGGGCTAGATCGGCTCGACGACTCGTCTCCTTCGGCCCGCTCCAAGCCCCGACCCAACCACGCGAAATCCAACTTGCCAATGACAACGATCCTTGCCGTCGCTTGCGTGGCATTGGTGATCGTGGCCGTAGTCTTCGGCACTGCGGCGCTGACGTCCGGCCCCGACGGTCCCGTGCGACTGCCGGATGTCACCAACGGCAAGCTGGCTCTTCCCGGCCCTGGCGGCGAACCGGCACCGGCCCAGGAGCTTTCCGAGATCGGGCTCAGCGACGCACAGCACCGGAAGATTCAAGCGGCTGCCGCAATGGCAGCCAAGACGTTTCAGGAACTCGACGGACAATGGAACGACGACACTCCCGAGCAGCGGGCAAGGAAGCAGGCGATGGTCTGGGACACGGCTCGCCGGGAGATTCTGAACCGGTTGACCAACGAGCAACAAAAACGATGGGAGCAATCGGTCCAATAGTCGGTCGCAAATAGCATGAATGTACTACTCTGCCTGTTAATCGCAGCCGCCGGTTCCAATCCTCCGCTTGCACAGCGCTATCCGGAGGCGGAGGAAGTCTTCCGCTGCCAGTTTGATTCGTCGCAGGACACGAACTTCGATGGGTGGCCCGACGGGTGGGTTCGCGGCGACGGGCCTCACTACATACCGATCCGGATCGTCAACGAGCCTTCGCCTGCCGGCGCCGGGTGCCTGCGGATCGATCTCGACGGTGGCAAGGCGATCGCCTACAGTCCCCCGATAAAGATCGTCTCCGTGTTCAGCTACGTCCTCGAGGGACTGGTCAAAACCGAGGGGCTGAAGCACGATCGGGCCTTTTTCTCCGTCAGCCTGCTGGACAAGCAGCACCAGCGGATCCAAACGTTCTACTCCGAAAAGGTCCGCGAAACCGACGGTTGGCAGAAACTCCGTTTGGGGCCGTTCTCGCCTGAAAACGACGAGGCACAGTTCGTTGTGGTCGGTTTGCACGTCGAGCCGCAGTCGCGGCAAGACCTCAAGGGGACCGTCCTGTTCGACGACGTCTGGCTGGGAAGCCTGCCACGGTTGACGCTCAAATCCACCGACGAGATAAACTGCTTCACCGACGCCGACGACGTGGCAATCAAGTGCATCGTGTCGCTCGCCAGTGACAATGCGGATCTCGCGTCCCAGGAGAAGAGCACGCTCGGCCCGGAGATCACCTTCCAACTGGAAGATGTTCTCGGCAAGGAATTGGCCACGTACAAAAAACGCCCAACGCTGCAAGGTGCCGACGGCGGCGACAACTTCTCGCTGGACAATCTGGCCGGGGGCAAGCAAGCCCGCATCGGCGAGGTCTCCTGGAAACCGCCGATCACCGATCCGGGGTTCTATCGGGTGCGGGCGACGATGAAAGGCCGCACGGCCCTCGTGCGACGCCAGGAGTTGACGCTGGTGCTGATCGAGCCGCGCCGCAGTCCCTTAGGCGGCGTCTTCGGGTGGACCCTGCCCGACGGCGACAAACCGCTGCCGCTGCCGGTGCTACGCCGCTTGATTGCCCAGGCCGGCGTCAATTGGGTCAAGTATCCACTCTGGTTCAACAGCGAGAAAGACGAGGCGTTGGTCTCCCAACTGATTGCCTTCGACGGGTGGCTCAGCAACGAGGGGATCGAATTGGTCGGGCTCCTGCACGACCCGCCGCCGTCGCTCGACGATCGGTACGGCCGGACGGCAGCGCCCACGGCCGCCGATATCTTCGCACCCGAGCCTAAGGTGTGGTATCCGTCGCTGGAGCCGGTGATGGCGCGGCTGGCTACCCGCGTTCGCTGGTGGCAACTCGGCAGCGATACCGACGTCAGTTTCGTCGGCTATCCGAACCTTGCCGAGAAAATCACCCAGGTCAAGACCGAACTCGACCGGATCGGGCAGAACGTGCGACTGGGTATCGGGTGGAGTTGGCGGCTGGCTCCGCCGACGACGGTCGAAGGCCGGCCTCCCTGGCAGTTTCTGGCCCTATCGGCCGATCCGCCGTTGCTACGCGAGGAGATCGCCGCTCGACTGGAAGCCTACAAGGACGCCGGTGCCCATCGCTGGGTTGTGGTGACGCCGATGCCCGCCGGCGAAACGCCGGTCGCAGACCGTGCCACCGACCTGGTACGCCGGATGATTGCCGCCAAGGCGCACGGCGCCGAAGCCATCTTCTGCCCCCAGCCATTCAGCACCGACCGGGGGTTGATGCACGACGATGGTACGCCGGGCGAACTCTTCCTGCCGTGGCGAACCACCGCGCTGGAACTGGGCGCGGCTACCTATCTCGGCAGCATCCAACTGCCCGGCGGCAGCCCCAATATGGTCTTCACCCGCAGCGACGACGCCGTGATGGTCGTCTGGAACGATAAACCCACCGAGGAGGCAATCTACCTGGGTGAGAACGTCAGTCAGATAGATCTCTGGGGCAACGTCGCCAGCCCGGCCCGACGCGACCATCGCCAGGTGATCCGCGTCGGCCAAATGCCCTCGTTCGTTACCGGCCTCAACGAGTTGATCGCCCGGTGGCGGATGGACGTGATGTTTGCCCGCGAACGAATCCCCAGTGTGCTGGGTCGCTCACACGGCAACGCCGTCCGCATGACCAACCACTTCCCGGAGGAAGTCCGCGGCGAAGTTCGCATGACGATGCCCAAGGCATGGTCGGTCAAACCCAAACAGTTCGTCGTGCAACTCGCGCAAGGGCAGTCGCTGGAGCAGTCGTTTACGATCGGCCTTCCCCACAACGCTAGCAACGGACGCAGCAAGATCCGGCTCGACTTCGAGGTCCAGGGCGATCGACCCTATCGGTTCAGCATCTACCGGCAGATGTCCGTCGGGTTGGGGAACATCGACGTGGAAATCGCCACCAAACTGAACGATCGCGGCCAACTCGAGGTCGAACAGCGGTTCATCAACGTCACCGACGAACCGGCCAGTTTCCGCTGCCACCTGTACGCCCCCGACCGACGCCGGCAGATGTCGCAGGTCGTCGGGCTCGGCCTCGCTGAAGACGTCCACGTCTATCGCCTACCCGACGGCGAGAAACTCCTCGGCATGACCCTCTGGCTCCGCGCCGAAGAGATCGACGGCCCGCGCGTCCTCAACTACCGCTTCGTCGCCGAGCCCTAAAAAAAGCCGCGACCGGTGGTCGCGCCCCGGCGTAGCTGAATCCGCACGACTTCCGGTTCATCGCAGATTCGCGCACCTACCCCCCCTTAGAAATCCGTACTTTTGCGGGGAATAAGGGTACTCGCGTTCGCACTGAACCAAATTTACCCCGCCTTTGCGTTTTGGGGGCAGGCCCGCAGCTCGGCCGAGGCGACCATTAAGTCGGCTTGAAATAAGGAGTTACGTCGATTAGAATCAGCTCAGAATCATCGATCGGGT